>DKJZ01000044.1 GCA_002454975.1 Hylemonella sp. UBA6679 | reverse complement strand
TTTGGCTGATGAATCAACAACTGCAGGTCCGTCACCCCGCTCATGCCTTCCAGCTTGCCGCGAATGAGGCTCTCCTCCGTGGGGCAGTCCATCTTGGCGATGCGCAGCACGGTCGTGGTTCCTGCAACGTCCTGCCTCTGTGCCTTCATGCCGATGGAGGCAAGGGCCTTCTCCACAGGCTCCGGGGATGGCAAGGTGTGATCCACGGAGAGCACGCGCTGCATGAGGTTGAACTCGAGCCCCGTCACTCCCTGGAGCTTGACCAGGCGATCGCGGATCAGCGCTTCCTCCGTAGGGCAATCCATGTTCTCGATGCGATAAGTCAATCGTGAGGCTCCGGGCGCACTTCGCATTTCGGGTGCCTTCGCCTGCAGTGCCGTCGGGGTCGCCGAGCAACAATCGACATCTGCCAGCACTTGCGGTGCAGCGGAGGCCGCCGCCGGCTGCGCGACACCCGTTGCAGCGTCCTTGCGCCTCGCCTTCATGCCGATCGCGGCCAGCGCGGCCTCCATTTCTGCCCTGGCGGCTTCGACGTGCGTCACCTTCAAGGTGCGTGCTGTGAGATCGAATTCCATCGAACCCACGCCGGGAAGGTCACCAAGGCGGGATCGGATCAGCTTTTCCTCGCTCGGGCAGTCCATGTTCTCGATCGCGTACAGCGTCTGCAGAGACCGTTCCTGCCGCGCATTCATGCCGACCGCGCGCAGGGTGGCTTCGAGCTCCTGCGGATCGGGCGCGGTGTGCGTCACGACCAGGCGTCGTGCAGGCAGGTCGAATTCCATCTGCTGAACGCCGGTAAGAGGTTCCAGCGTCTTGCGCACCAGCGCCTCTTCGTTGCGGCAATCCATGTTGTCGACCCGGAACGCGGTGCGCAGGAGGGCAGCATCCTGCCGCTGGGCAGTCATCCCCGCCTCCGCGAGCGCTCGATCCACCGGGGTCAACGATGCGAGCGTGTGCGTCACCTTCAACGTGCGACCGGGCAGGTCGAAGTGAAGTGCTTGCACGCCAGAAATGGCCTGGAGCCGGCCGCGAATGAGCTTCTCCTCATTCGGACAATCCATGTTCTCGATGCGGTAGACCGCTTCGCGGGCTGCCTCCGGTGTCTTCGAGACGCCGCCGCCGCAGGATCCGCAGGAATCTTCGTTCATGATCATTTCCCAGTTCGTGCGCGGGCTCTTCCCGCTTGGCTCCATTGAACAATCTACAGTTGCTATAGAGTCAAGGCTTTTGGAGATTGAACATGTTCCGCATAGGAGAACTTGCGCGACGGGCTGAATGCCTCGTCCAGACCGTCCGCTTCTACGAAGTCGAGGGGCTGCTGCCCGCGCCCGCCCGCAGCGAGGGCAACTTCCGGCTGTACACCGAGAGCCACCTGGACCGACTGCTCTTCATCCGCAGATGCCGTGCCAAGGACATGAACCTGGCCCAGATCAGGCAGTTGCTGACCTTCAGGGACAGGCCGGAGCTCGGCTGCCAGGAGGTGAACGAACTGATGGATGCCCACGTGGCACAGGTTCGCACGAAGATCAGGGAATTGCGGGAACTCGAAAGGCAGTTGCTCGAGCTGCGCCGCTCGTGCGACAGCAATCGGCAGGCCAGTCAGTGCGGCATCCTCAACGGCCTGGCGGAGATGAGCACAGGCGGCGCGTGAGGGTCAAGTGGCGGGGGCAGCGGGCAGAGCGCGCTTGTGCGCGGTGCGACGGTAGGTGTCGACGATCGTCTGGGCTGCCGCCGCGGGTACGGGGCGACCTTCCAAGAAGTCGTCGATGTGTTCGTAGCTGACGCCCAGGGCCGCTTCGTCTGGCCGAAGTGGTCGAAGCGTTTCGAGGTCTGCGGTCGGCACCTTCTGGGCCAGTGCCGGTGGCGCTCCCAGCGCCGTGGCGATGGCACGCACCCGACGCTTCGTAAGGCCCCCGAGCGGCGTCAGGTCGAAGCCTCCGTCGCCGTACTTGGTGAAGAAGCCGGTCACGGCTTCGGCAGCATGGTCGGTTCCGACAACCAGCCCTGAAGTCGTGCCTGCTACAGCGTACTGGGCAACCATCCGGTGGCGCGCCTTGATATTTCCGAGGACGAAGTCCTCCTGCGCAGAGTCGCGGAAGCTCAGGCCCGCCACCTTGAGTTGGCGCAGCATTGCATCGGCCGCCGGCTGGATGTCGACCGTGAGGACCTGGTCCGGCGCAATGAACGCGAGCGCCCGGTCGGCATCGGCCCGATCCGCCTGGGTGCCGTACGGCAGCCGCATGGCAATAAAGGTGGTGGGCTGTCCAGATGCGCGAAGCTCCTGAACGGCGAGTTGGCAAAGCCAGCCAGCCACGGTGGAGTCCACGCCGCCGCTGATGCCCAGCACCAGAGTGTTCGCTTGCGCGGTTCGTGAATAACTGACGAGGAAGTCAACGCGTCGCGCTACTTCGTCGGTTACGTCGAAGTGGGACGTGACGCCGAGCTCGGCGGTGATGCTTGCCTGAAGATCCTGCATCCTGATGATGCTACCGGCACTGGATGGTTACGTGGTCAATCGCATTCAAGACCCTCTAGCCACAGTAGAGTCAATCCACAGGGAATCAACGGTGGGGCTTCACGGCTTTGCCGGACGGCAGAATTCGAACCGACCTATAATCCGGGGCGTTTTCCCCCTTGACCGACCCAGTCCACACAGCCCCTACGCATGCGCCCTTTCCCCGTCTTCCTGGCGTTCGGCCGCCTCATCCTCGCGGTCAGTGTGCTTCTGGGGGTCCCGGTGCACGCGCAGTCGAATCCCAAGAACGTAGTCGCTACGGAGCGCACGCGCGCAGAGTTGCTGGCTCACGTACCGGAGGGCCTGGAGCCGGGCAAGCCAGTTTGGGTCGGGCTGCAGCTGGCCCACCAGCCGGATTGGCACTCGTACTGGAAGAACTCTGGCGATTCCGGACTGCCGACTCGTCTTGAATGGACCTTGCCGCCTGGGGTGGTGGCCGGAGAAGTTGCGTGGCCCATGCCGCGGAAGTATCCGATCGGGACCCTGATCAACTACGGGTATGCGGACACGGTGCTGTTGCCCGTGCCACTGACGATCACACCCGATTTCAAGCCGCCGCTCTTCAAGGACGCGCTGGACGTGAAGCTGAAGGCGCAATGGCTGGTGTGCCGCAAGGAGTGCATTCCCGAAGAAGGAGAGTTCGTCCTCAGCTTGCCGGTCAAGAGCACGACGGCCTTGCACGCCGCGGCCTTTGAGACCAGCTTTGCCGCCCAGCCACAGCCCCTGAAGGGAGATGCAAGGATCCAGGTGGACGGAAATGTCCTCATGGTGCGTGTGTCGGGCCTGCCGTCGGCAGTGACCGGACAGCAGCTCGACTTCTTCCCGGAAACGGCGGAAGTCATCGAGACCTCCGGCAAGTGGACGCAAGCATGGGAGGGCGCCACGTGGACGGCGCAGGTGCCTCTGTCACCTCACCGCTCGCAAAGCCCGGGCGTGATGCGCATCGTGGTGACCCACGGTGACAAGGGTTGGGCGGCCAAGGCCCCGGTCACGGGCACGTGGCCGGCCACCGCGGCCCCCGCTGCGCTCTCGCCCGCGTTGGAGGAAGCGCTTCGCAGCAATGCAGCTGCGGGATCAGCGCCTTCTGCAGGCTTCGGCGTCGCCCTGCTTGCTGCGTTGCTCGGGGGTCTGATCCTCAACCTGATGCCTTGCGTGTTTCCGGTGCTGGCACTCAAGGTCGTGGGGTTCACCAAGCACGCCGCCAACCAGCGCGCGCGACGCGCCGACGGCCTGGCCTACTCGGCCGGCGTGATCGTCTCGTTCGCGGCACTGGGAGCCCTGGTGGCGGGCCTTCGCGCCGCGGGTGAGCAGGTCGGCTGGGGTTTCCAGCTGCAAAGCCCGGCATTCGTGGCGGTGCTCGCGGCGCTGTTCACGTTGATCGCGCTGAACTTCGCCGGCTTGTTCGAATTCCGGGGCTTCCTGCCCTCCCGCATCGCCTCGCTGGAAGCCAGGCACCCGGTCCTGAATGCCTTCCTATCGGGTGTCCTCGCCGTGGCCATTGCGTCGCCGTGCACCGCACCCTTCATGGGTGCCGCCCTGGGCACTGCCGTCAGTCTCCCCTTTGCACAGGGAGTGGCGGTCTTCGTCGCGCTAGGTATCGGCATGGCGCTCCCTTACCTGGCCGCGAGCTGGATTCCGGCGGTGGCGAGAGTGTTGCCTAGGCCAGGCGAATGGATGGACACCTTCCGCAGGTTCATGGCGTTCCCGATGTTCGCGACCGTGGTGTGGCTGCTCTGGGTGCTCGGTCAACAGAGCGGAGTGGATGCGGTTGCTGCACTGCTGACCGTCCTGGTGACGCTCGGCATGGCGGCCTGGGCGTTCAGCCTGCGAGGCAAGGTGCGCATCGTCCTTGGCGGCATTTCGTTGGCCCTGCTCGGCGGGCTGGTGTGGGCAGCGGGCGGACAGATCGCCACATCGGGTGTGGTAGCGGCCGCTTCGAGTGCAAGCACGCAGGTTGCGGGTGCGGACGGAGGCTGGGATGCCTGGCAGCCGGGACGCGTCGAGCAGATCCTTGCCACGGGACGTCCAGTTTTCGTGGACTTCACCGCCGCCTGGTGCGTGACATGTCAGTACAACAAGAGAACGACGCTCTCCGATCCGGAGGTCTTGTCGGATCTTGGAATCAAGAAGGTGGCCTTGCTCAGGGCGGACTGGACCTTGCGCGACCCCGCGATCACCGCGGCACTGGCGGATCTGGGCCGCTCGGGCGTGCCGGTGTACGTGTTGTACAAGACCGGTGCACCTCCGAAGGTGCTGTCCGAGATCCTGAGCGCGTCCGAGCTGCGCCAGGCCCTGGCTGCACTGTAGGTGCGGGCGGCGCCCTAGCCGACTTCCACGACGCTCATCATGCCGCCCTCCTGGTGCTCCAGGATGTGGCAGTGGAACATCCAGTGGCCGGGGTTGTCGGCCACAAACGCCACTTCCACTTCTTCGCGCGGCCACATGAGGACGGTGTCCTGCCACTCCTTGTGCTGCGTCGGCCGGCCGTTGCGGCGCAGTACGCGGAACGCATGCCCGTGCAGATGGATCGGGTGGTGCCAGGCCGTGTCGTTTTTCATCCGGAAGAGGTAGGTACGCCCAAGCCTCTTGCCAGGCTTTCTGCGACCGAGCTTTGTTCTCTCTGTAGTCTGGATCGGCCTGCAGCTTTTCGAGGTGCCAGCGTTGCCGCCTGACTTTTTGGCAAGCTGGGTCAGCGCAGAAAGCCTGATTGGGTACTTGGGGGCGTGGTTGGAACGGTAGGCCGCAGTGGGCGCAAGGTTTTTCGAACATCAAATGGTCTCCATACAAAAGTTGTATGGAAACTCTCGTGCCACCCGGTTCTTACCCCTAAGAAGTCACGATGGTTGCGCCTGCTGGCCAGTTCTGGCCAACAGGATATGATCTAGTTATGAAACTCATGAGTTCCATTTGATCCTGTCATCGGGAATCTATGGGTTTCGGTATGTTTGCATTATTGAAACCCGTAGGTTAAGATAGTGGCATTAAAACGTTACCTGTAGGTTCCATGGAAAATCAATTCCGCGATCTTCAGCTCCAGCAAATGGACGCACTTCTTGCCGCTTGGAAGGCTGCGCAATTGAGCCCACGCCCCAGGTCTGGATGGGTGCGCGCGATTCGTGAGTCCCTGGGCATGTCCGCTGCAGCCTTTGCTCGTCGTTTGGGGATGTCCCATGCAGGTGTCCGCAAGCTGGAAAATGCAGAGGCCTCAGACGCCATCACGTTGGCCAGCCTGCGCAAGTTGGCTGAGGCGTTGGATTGCGAATTGCAATATGCATTGGTGCCTCGTACCAGCCTGTCGCAGCATGTGAAAGAACGAGCCGAGACAGTTGCGCGGGAGCGCTTGCGTCCGATTGCCCATTCAATGGCCTTGGAGGATCAGGCTGTCCAGGGGCCATTGACCAAGCTGCAACTGGAGCTGGCAATCAAGGAGTTGCTGGAAGGTTCGCGTCGCGAACTGTGGTGAGATATTGGATATGGAATTTCATTACGCCCCAGGGGCAACCCCATTAGATCCGGACGAAGCCGCAGGTTTGGTGCCGACGCACATCACCACCCAAGGCGATCTAAATGCATGGGAGCAAATCAACATCGTTCAGGGGGATCGCTGGGCTGCGCGTCAGAAAAAGCGGGATCTGCTGGACGAGGGGTTTATTCGAGATCTGCATCGCCAGATGTTTGATAAGACCTGGCAGTGGGCGGGAACATTCCGCAAGACCAATAAAAACATCGGTGTGGACTCGACGCAGGTTGCGGTGAAATTACGCAACTTGCTGGACAATACAAAATATCAAATCGAGAATCATGTCTTTGATGCCGATGAGCTGGCAGTGAGGTTTCACCATCAATTGGTGTGGATTCATGCTTTCCCTAATGGCAACGGACGCCATTCACGTTTGATGGCAGATTTGTTGGCAATGCGTCTTGGCCGTCCGCGACTAACGTGGGGCGGCGGCGAGGCATCCATCACCACGGTGGGGGAGCTTCGAGATCAATACCTTGCTGCCTTACGTGCAGCTGATCAGGGGCAGTTCAACGATTTGATTGCATTTGCTCGCAGTTGACGAAGGGTGGGAGCGTGGAATGGTTTTAACCCAGACGAATTTTTGCTTAATCATCTCACCCTTCTAGATTTAGCATCCCAAACTCCGCTGCTGTGGGGGGAGAGCAAAGTTTGCTGAGTTTCCTAGTTGCTGGCGTTAATGGCTGTTAGTAGCATTTTCCCACTCTCGTTCACCACCATGAACTGCACCTTGTCACCGGGCTTCACGTTATCAAGCAGCCCTTTGTCCTTGGCAGTGAACACCATGGTCATGCCGGGCATATCCAGATGCTTGATGACACCGTGTTTAATCGTGACTTTGCCCGCCTCTAGATCGACCTTCTTGACCTCGCCCTCGGTCATCGCCGGAGCCGTCTGGGACATGTCCATCTTGCTGTGATCCACGGCGGTCTGCGCCATGCCGCTAACGGGTAAAACGATGCCCAAGGCGAAAGCGGAAACGGTGATGAATTTTTGAATGATGTTCATGGTTATCCTCATTGGTAGGTGTTGAAAACTGAGGTGCTGCCGTCCCGCTGGATCAGCAGCACCTGAAAGGGATCGCGTCGGCCGCCGTAAGCAGGTCCATCCATGCCGGGAGATCCAATTGGCATACCCGGCACAGAGAGCCCCAAAGCCGGAGGCTTTTCCTTGAGCAAACGCTGAAGGTCTGCGACGGGAACGTGACCTTCGATGACGTAGCCCTGCACCAGTGCTGTATGGCACGAACCGAATTTCTGCGGCATGCCAAGGCGCGCGCGCGCAGCGTTATTGCCCTGGTCAATCACGGTAGTCGCAAAACCGCTCTTTTCAAGGAGCGCGATCCAATCCTTGCAGCAACCGCAATTGGGGTCTTTCCAAACCTGTATAGGGATGGCAGACGCGTGGGCCGTCCTGGCCAACGGGAACAACGCCAGTGCGGCGATACCGGCAAGCCAAGAGCGGCGTGTGTCGCGGATGCTGTGGTGTTGTCGGGACATAGAACGCTCCTCGTCAAAAGCCCTGTTTATTTCTTGCCAACCTTGACCTGGCCTTTCATGCCTGCTTCGTAGTGGCCAGGCATCAGGCAGGCGAAATTCACGGTTCCGGCTTTGGTGAACTGCCAGACGATCTCGCCTTCTTTGCCGGGTGCCAATGTGACTTTGCTCGGCTCGTCGTGCTCCATGTCGGGGAATTTCTTCATTTGCTCAAGATGCTCCAGCAGCTCTTGTTGGGTGCCCAAACTTAATTCGTGTTTGACCTGTCCCTTGTTTTTGACGATGAAGCGTACGGTCTCGCCCTGCTTGACCTGAATATCGGCAGGCGTGTAGCGCATGTTGTCAGTCATCTCGATGGTGACAGTTCTGCTGGCCTTGCTGGCCACGCCAGGTCTTCCAATGGCAGTTTCATCGCCGCCGTGTCCATGACCACCGGCATGGGTGCCACCGGCAAAAGCCGTACCGGATAAGGCCAGCGCCGTGATCACAGTCAATGAACGAAAGGTTTGGGTTGAAGGGGGCATGGTGTTTCTCCTGGGTTAAAAATTGAATCAGTGGCTGCTGTGTCCACTGCTGGGCTTGCGTACCTTCACCTCGGTGGGGGTAGTCTGTTTCTGGCTGCGCGGCATGGATTGCCCGCCTTCAGATTTGAAACGTGCGGGTGCCGTGAGTGGCCCGGTGTATTCATGGGCCACGGTGCCTTGCGGGTGCTTGAACCAGCCTGGATTGCTGTAGTCGCCGGGCTTCTGATCACGTCGCACTTTGAGCACGCTGAACATGCCCCCCATTTCTACTGATCCAAACGGACCTTCGCCGGTCATCATGGGCGCTGTGTTGTCGGGGATGGGCATTTCCATCTCGGTCATGTCGGCCATTCCGCGCTCGCCCATGACCATGTACTCAGGAATCAAGGAATTGATCTTCTTGGCCATTCCGGTGTGATCAACGCCAATCAAGGTCGGTACGTTGTGGCCCATGGCATTCATGGTGTGATGGCTCTTGTGACAGTGGAAGGCCCAATCGCCTTCTTCGTCGGCAAGAAATTCAATTTGCCGCATCTGACCAACAGCCACATCAGTCGTGACCTCGTACCAGCGTGAGCTCTTGGGCGTTGGGCCCCCATCAGTGCCAGTGACAAGAAACTCGTGTCCGTGCAAGTGAATGGGGTGGTTGGTCATCGTTAGGTTGCCAATGCGGATGCGCACTTTGTCGTTGAGCCGCACGTTGAGCGAGTCGATACCAGGGAAGATGCGGCTATTCCAACTCCACAAGTTGAAATCCAGCATGGTCATGATCTTGGGCGTGTAGCTGCCAGGGTCAATGTCGTAAGCGTTGAGCAGAAAGCAGAAGTCTCGGTTCACCTCATCGATCAGGGGATTTTTGACTTTGGGATGTGTCACCCAAAACCCCATCATGCCCATGGCCATCTGGGTCATTTCATCCGCGTGCGGGTGATACATGAAGGTGCCAGGGCGGCGTGCCACGAATTCATAGACAAACGTCTTTCCCGGTGAGATGGCCGGTTGATTCAACCCAGCAACCCCATCCATGCCATTGGGCAATCTTTGACCGTGCCAATGAATACTGGTGTGTTCAGGGAGTTTGTTGGTGACAAAAAGCCGTACCCGGTCACCTTCGACCACTTCAATGGTGGGGCCGGGGCTTTGCCCGTTGTAGCCCCACAGATGAGCCTTGAAACCAGGGGCCATCTCGCGCACCACGGGTTCAGCCACCAAGTGAAATTCTTTGACGCCATTGTTCATGCGCCAGGGCAATGTCCAACCATTGAGTGTGACCACCGGGTTGTAGCCGCGCCCAGTGTTGGGCACGAGTGGCGGCATGGTGTCTGGACTGGTTTGAATAACAGGTTCTGGCAGCGCTGCAAGGGCTACGCGACTCACTGCACTGGCCGCAACGGCTCCACCGGCAATGCCGGCCGCTTTGAAAAAATCTCTTCTGGATGTCATGGGTTCTTTCTTCTATTTAATGTCCCGCTGCGCCCGCACTCGGAGCGCTGGACATCACGGATAAGGATGTTGCGGTGGGGCGACCGATCAACGACGCCTGCAAGGCGGCGTCCGCCAGCCAAAATTGCTGCTGCGCATCGATGGCGGCTGTCACGGTGCCGACCTGATCGCGGGCATCGGCCAACAATTCGAATACGCCAATCAGCATGCCGTTGTAGCGAAGCTGGTTTTCTTCCGAAATCACGCGGCGCACTGGCAGTACCTCATCCCGATAATGCTTGGCCACATCAAACGCGGTACGGTAAGCCGAGTACCCCTCGCGCAAACTGGAACCCGCCGCACGCACAGTGGCTTCCAATTGATTAGCCGCCGCGAGTGTTCGGGCATTCCACGCATCACGCCGCATGCCGCCCCAATCGAAGATCGGCAAACTTACTGCCACCTCAAAGCCGCGCGGATCGGTTCGTGTTCCGGAGGCGTTGTCAAATTTTGTATTGCGACGCGCGGTTAGCTCGATGTCGGTAAAGCTGGTGACAAAGTTCAAGCCTTGGGCCTTTCCCGCACCAGCCAGTGCGCTTTGTGCCAACCGAATGTCAAGGCGACCTTGCGTGGCCAAAGCACCCACGGCATTGGGTTCGAGCGGAGTTTTGGGTAAATCGGGCAATCGCTCGGGTAGCTTCAGCTGCTGGGCTTGCGACTCATCTAGGCCGAGCAAACGTACCAACTCCTCGCGGCTCGCAGTGACTTGGTGTTGAGCGGTTGCCAACCGGGTGGCCGCATCGGCATAAAAAGATTGCTCGCGGGCGCGGCTGATGCGGTTGAAGTTCCCCACCGACTGCATACGCCGCGCGAGTTCAGCACCCGCCTCAGCGCTCTCAAGCACTTGTCGCGCGTAGCCGAGAGTCTGTTGAGCGGCTACAGCCCGCACCCAAGATCGGCGCACTTGCGTGACACGATCCACCACCTCGGCAGACAAACGCAGTTGCGCTTGCTCGATGCGGCGCTCGGCGATACCTGCTCGGGCTGGAAGGGTCAAAATATCCAGTAACCCAAATGAAAGCGCCCGTCCTAACTCCAGCTCGTCGCCGACCACCATGCGCTCGAAGCTAAAGATGGGATTGGCAATGCGACCGCTCTGTGCCGCATCAGCAGCTTCCGCCCAGCCTTGTGCCAGCAGCGCCTGCAAGGCATGGCTGTTGGTTAAGGCGAGTTGAACCGCTTCTTTCTGTCCTAGGGGCTTGGACAGCCATTGGGCCGCAAATTGAGCACGTTGCTCGCGTTCTTGATTGCTTTGGGCCAAGCTCAACTGTCCAGCAGTGAAACTTCTGGTCTCGGTGTTGACGCGGCTCACGTTCTGCTCAAGGCTGACGCTGGCACAGCCAGACAAGACCCCAATAGCGGCTAAGGTCACCGCCAGCTTGGTGCGGCGCATTGTGAGCAAGTGCCTCATTTCTTGCCTCCTTCATGGTGTCCAGCGTGGGGATCGGCCGCCGGTGGTGTAGCGGGCGCTGACTGACCGGCTGCAGCTTCCTTGGCGTAGGTGCGCCAGCCGCCAATGAGGCCCACCCGATCATTGGCCTCACGCCAGGATTGCACTGCCTGATCGGCGTAGCCCTTGTAGCTCGCCAAAGTGGAGCTGTACTGCAAACGCGTCGGTATTGGATTGGCCTGGCTTTTTTCTAAAGGCTCCGCCAGCGCGGCACCGGCAGACAGAACGCAGAGCAGCGGCAGCAGGCTTTTGGGTAGGGACGGACGAGAGAACATCACTGTGGGCACCTTTCAAACTATGAGCAACGAGTTTGCGTCCCCCCCCCTGTCGGGAAGGTGATCTGAAGATGACAATTTTGTAATCTTTTGGCCATATTTCAAAAATACTGTCACACTAGTGGGAAGCAATGGATGGACTAGGCACGTGAAAATACTGATCGTTGAAGACGAACCCAAAACCGGGGAATACCTGCGCCAAGGTCTGAATGAAGCCGGATTTGTCGCTGATTTGGCGGCTACCGGCAGTGATGGGCTGCATTTGGCCTTGCATGGCGAATATGACTTGGTGATCTTGGATGTGATGCTGCCGGAATTGGATGGCTGGCAGGTGCTGGCATCACTGCGGCGACGCGGACTGGAAATGCCGGTACTTTTTTTGACTGCCCGCGACCAGGTGGAAGACCGTGTGAAGGGGTTGGAGCTTGGAGCTGACGACTACTTAGTTAAGCCGTTTTCTTTTGCGGAGTTGCTGGCTCGCGTGCGCACCATCCTTAGGCGTGGGCGTAGCGGCGGACTTGATAGCAACGTCCTACGTGTAGCCGATCTGGAATTGGATTTGCTGCGCCGTCGTGTGTCGCGGGGTGGACGCCGAATTGACTTGACCGCCAAGGAGTTCGGCTTGTTGGAACTCTTGATGCGTCGACAAGGTGAAGTTTTGCCACGCTCGTTGATTGCATCGCAGGTGTGGGACATGAACTTTGACTCCGACACCAATGTCATCGAAGTGGCCGTGCGCCGATTGCGACTGAAGGTTGACGATGGGCAATCGATCAAACTGATCCAGACCGTGCGCGGCATGGGCTACGTACTGGAAGTTCCGCTGGAGCCTTAAATGCTGCGCCGCTTGTCGTTACCCCGTTTATCTCTGACCAGCCGCCTGAGTTTCTTCTTCACCTTGGTCGCAGCCTGTGTCTTGCTGGGCCTAAGCGGTCTGTTCATGACGGCGGCAGACCGCCATTTCAGCGATCTGGACCGAAGCATATTGCAGGACAAGCAGCATTTAATCGATGACATCCTGACCAGTGCCAATTCTGCCGAAGACCTGCGTTGGCGTCTCTCCGAATCACTCAATCATCATCATGGCCTGTACGTGCAAGTCACCACGCACACAGGGCAGAAGCTGTTTGAGACCGAGGGATTCCCGGCAACCAATCGCTGGTTACTCCCCGAGCACGAAACGCTTTTGCATGCATTAAAGGGTGGGCGACACGGGCAGAGACAATACCGTGTTCAGCAGTTTCATGCCAACGCGCACTACGCGCCCGAGTCCCCTCTTGTGATCATCTTGGCCACGGATACGGCCCACCACCAGCATTTTTTGGATGAACTGCTGCGCACACTTGGGGTATACACAGCGGCAGCCATTTTGGTCAGCGGCCTGCTCGGCTGGTCAGCAGTCTATTTGGGTCTTGCTCCCCTGCGGGCCATCAAAGCGCATGCAGCCGCCGTGACTGCTCAACGCTTGCAAGCATGCATGCCAGTTGAGGCCGTGCCCGTAGAGATGGCTGATCTAGCGCAAACCCTCAACCAAATGCTGGAGCGACTTCAAGAGGACTTTCGACGTTTATCGGATTTTTCCTCAGATCTGGCTCACGAGCTGCGCACCCCAATTAGCAACCTGCTCACTCAGACCCAGGTGACTCTGGCTGCTCGGCGAGATAACGCCAACTACCGGGATATCCTCGCCTCCAATGCCGAGGAATTACAACGTCTAGCCCGCATGGTTGCCGATATGCTGTACTTGGCAAAAACTGAGCGTAGCGTCAATTTGCCTCACAAAGAAAAGTTCTTTGCAGCTCTCGAAGTTTTAGCTTTATGCGAGTATTACGAGGCGGTAGCAGAGGAAAAGAAAATCTTGATGGCGACTAGTGGCGATGGCGAAATTCTCGGGGATAGATTAATGTTTCGCCGCGCCGTAAGCAATTTACTCTCAAACGCATTGAGGCACACGCCAGAGGGCGGGGCGGTGGAGGTTGTCATTGTCTCCAATGAATTGACTACAGAGGTCAGGGTTGAAAACACCGGCCCAGAGATCGATCCTCGAGTGCTTCCTCGGCTGTTTGATCGCTTCTTTAGGGCTGATCCTTCACGCTCTCACCCAGACTCTGATGGTGCAGGACTGGGGCTATCAATCACTAAGGCTATCGCAGAAATCCATGGTGGCACAGCGTCAGTATCATCTGATCATGGTAAAACGCGATTTCTTCTGCGATTTCCACATAAAACTAATGAAGTTGGTTGAATCCATTCGCACTTAGTTAAACGGAGGGGCTTATGCCTATTGGGCTTACGAACGCATAGGCATTATTAGAAGAAAAGTCTGGAAGCGCCTGCATGATTCATGCTTTGCACAAGTTAAGGCAGTACGACCAGATCGAGTGCGAACGCGCCAGCATTGACTCGGCCAGCGTTCGTTCCCTCCCCTCGGCGGGGATCACACCGGCCCCAACCCCACCGACAGGGACAAGCTCGGTTGCAAACATCACGTCGTCGTCGATCAGCGGGGTCTGCCGCTGGTAGCCAAGCTCTCGGCGGCTAAAGACGGATGGTTCCCAGCTTCGATTTCAGTTGATGGTGATGACTTTATCGAAACCGTGAAAAAGCAAGGTGAATGAAATCGATGGGCGGCTTATGCTACAGCGCTTGCAGCTGCTTTACAGGGGTGCTCGGTTCTGCTTCCATTATTTATTGAGTGGGCAAAGTAAGTGGTCACCCACGAAGACAGAACGCCACCTTCAGGTGGCGTTCCTACGTTCAGCGCCGAGTTTGGTCACATCATTCGCGTAAGGCCCGGTTGGATATTTCCAAGAGGGATGATTCGAGGTGCCGCCTGTTTTTTGCTTTCGACTTCTGTTGTGCGTTGACGCGCCCAACTCAAGATTTCATCCAGTTTGAAGCGCACCGTTTTCCCGACGCGATAGTGCGGCATCCCGCTCTTTTTCCGCTCACCGGGGTGAGTCAGCAAGTAAAGCGGGATGTCGATCTTTGCGGCAATTTCTCGGGCGGTCAGAAAACTCGGGTGGTTGAATTGTTCAGGATCGCAAGTGGCCCCATCGGTTGATTCTTGTAAGCACTCAAACTCGAACGCTAAGATTTCGTCGATGGGATACGAAACCCGTTTCGACAGTTTGAAGTATTTGGGGCCACGACCTTCGCAGCGCCAGCGTTGTAAGGTCTTGGGACTGATTCCCCAGCGAGTTGCAAGCTCGTTTTCGTTCAGGGCGATTTTTGGGCTAAATTGAAATGTGTCCATTGGGTTGCTCCAGTAGTTGCAGGGATGACCATTCATGCGTACTTCCTGCCGAAGTCCAAGTGGAAACTTCCTAAAGTCGCAAATTTCTGACTGCCCGGGGAGGGGAGCACGCGGGCCAGAGCATTGGGATTGAGCCATGATCAGAAGCATTCGATGGCCGCGAACGACTGTTGACCATGGCGGCGACTTGAAATCTGAACATGTGAGTAGATGATCGAAAGCCCCGAAAGTAGGTCATCAACTACTCACTAACCTGAATTTTTTCAGCCCACTTGCTCATGACTTCGGGATGAGCGTTTGGCGTGGTGTTACACTGCACCACCAAGAATCCAAACAGCCTCCGTTAGTGATAACGGGGGCTTTTTACTTTCCGCTCAGCCGGCGCCTTAAAATCCAACGCACATCACCATTTGAAAGTGCGACATCGTGCCTGACCCACTTCTGGATCTTCAATTTCACCGTGATGTCAGCCTCTCTCCTGCCCAGATTTGGGAGGGCCTCACGGATCCATTGATCTTGATGAAGTGGTTTTGTCCGAGGCCATGGAAAGTCGTGGCGTGCGAAATCGATCCGCAGCCTGGTGGCATCTTTCGGACGGTCATGCAATCGCCGCAAGGCGAGAGAATGCCCGACAACACATGGTGTTTTTTGGCCGTCGAACCACAACGACGACTGGTTTGGACCAACGAGTTTGGTCCTGGTTTTAGACCAAAGCCCCAACCCAATGATGCGAGTCTCGGATTCTTCTTTGTGGTTGACCTGAGGCTTTCGCCACTTCGCGGTGGTGGCGCGTCGTACAGCGCCAATGTGATGCATCAGAGTCAAGCCAATAAGCAAGCGCATGAAGACATGGGCTTCCAGCATGGCTGGGGTGCGGCACTTGATCAATTGATTGAGTTGATGAAATAAATTTATTTGTTTTGCAGTTGGCGTGGGGTCTAAATCAGACACTCTGGACTTTGATCGATGCCGCCCCGGGCCACCTTATCAACACCGTAGATTCGCTAGAGCCTGCGGTGTTTTACTTTGTCGTACCAGCGTGACACACATTCGCTGATTTGTGCATACTTGCTCAATGAAAACCACACATTGGATGCCGGCCACTTTGGCCCTGGCCCTGGCCCTGGCCATGCCCCTGTGGGCTGCGGAAGAAAAAGCAGCACCTGCCGCTGCCAAACCCAGCCTGACCGTGACCACGGCTCAGCCGCTCAAGGTTGATTTGGCGCAAAAAATCAGCGCCAACGGTTCTTTGTCTGCTTGGCAAGAAGCCATCATTGGTGCCGAGGCAAGCGGCCTGAAAATCACCGAGGTGCGTGTCAATGTGGGTGACCATGTGCAACGGGGCCAGGTGCTGGCCACCTTGCAGTCTGACACCCTGCGGGCCGAGCAAGCTCAGGCTGAAGGTACTTTGGCCGAAGCCATTGCGAGTGCGCAAGAAGCCAAAGCGCAGGCTGACCGCGCGCGGCTCTTGCAACAACAAGGCTTCTTCAGCGCAGCGCAGCTGAGCCAGGCGCTGGCCGCTGAAGCCTCGGCTTTGGCACGGGTGCAGTCAGCGCGTGCCTTGGTCCAATTGCAAGGTGTTCGTTTGTCGCAGACCGAGGTCAAGGCCTCAGACGCGGGCGTTATTTCTGCACGGCAAGCCACGGTAGGCAGCGTGGTGGGCGCAGGCACCGAGTTGTTCCGTTTGATCCGGCAGGGCCGTCTGGAGTGGCGTGCTGAAGTCACCTCCGCCGACGTGGGGCGCATCCAGGTGGGCGCACCCGTGCAAGTGACGGCCGCCAGCGGCCAAGTCTTGAGTGGCAGGGTGCGCGTGGTGGCGCCATCGGTGGACACGCAAACACGCAATGCCCTGGTTTATGTGGATTTGCCCACCGCCACGGGCAGTGCCCGCGCTGGCATGTATGCCAAAGGTGACATCACCCTGGGTCAAAGCCTGGCTATCACGGTGCCGCAAACCGCCGTGGTGGTGCGCGATGGCTTTAGCTATGTTTATACCGTTGGCGCAGATCGCAAGGTCTCTCAAATCAAAGTACAGACGGGTCGTTTGAGCGGTGACCGTTTGGAGGTGCTCAGCGGCCTCAAGCCCGATGCACGCGTGGTGGTCAGTGGTGGCGCATTCCTCAACCATGGCGACACCGTGCGCGTGGTTGACGCTGCGGCCAAGTAAAGGGTCGCCATGCTCAACGTCTCGTCTTGGTCGATTCGTAACCCGATCCCGGCCGTCATGCTGTTTGTGCTGCTGTCGGTGGCAGGCTTCATCGCGTTCGGTTCGATGAAGGTCCAGAATTTTCCAGATCTGGATTTGCCCACCATCACCGTGAGCGCCAGCTTGCCTGGCGCAGCGCCCTCACAGCTTGAAACCGATGTGGCCCGCAAGCTCGAAAACGCGCTGGCCCCCTTGCAGGGGCTCAAGCACATCACCACCAAAGTGCAGGACGGCGCGGTCAACATCACGGCCGAGTTCCGCATGGAAAAGCCAGTCCAAGAGGCGGTGGATGATGTGCGGTCGGCTATCCAGGGCGTGCGGGCTGATTTGCCCAGCGATCTGCGCGACCCCATCGTGCAAAAAATCAACCTGGCCGGCACGCCCGTGCTGGCCTACACC
>DKJZ01000019.1 GCA_002454975.1 Hylemonella sp. UBA6679 | reverse complement strand
GCGGTGTGCATCTCGTCGCCGGTGCGGTCCAGGAAGCCGGTGTTGATGAAGGCCACACGGCTCTTGGCCGCAGCAATGCAGGCCTTCAAGTTCACGCTGGTGCGGCGCTCTTCGTCCATGATGCCAAGCTTGACGGTGTTCTCGGCCAGGCCCAGCACCTTCTCAACGCGGCCAAACAGCTCAGCGGCAAAACCCACTTCGGCTGGGCCGTGCATTTTTGGCTTGACGATGTAGATCGAGCCGGTGCGCGAGTTGCGGATGTCGCCTTTGGCCAGCAGGTCGTGCATGGCAATGGTCACGGTGACCATGGCGTCCAGAATGCCTTCGTGGATTTCGCTGCCGTCGCCGTACAGCACAGCGGGGTTGGTCATGAGGTGGCCCACGTTGCGGATGAACAGCAGTGAGCGGCCATGCAGGGCCAAGGGCTGGCCATTGGCGCCGGTGTAGTGGCGGTCAGCGTTCAAGCGGCGTGTGAAAGTTTTGCCACCCTTGCTGACCTCTTCGGTCAGCGTGCCTTGCAAAATGCCCAGCCAGTTGTCGTAGGCCACCACTTTGTCGTCGGCGTCCACCACGGCCACGGAGTCTTCCAGGTCGAGGATGGTGGAGAGCGCGGCTTCCATCAGCAGGTCGCTCACGCCAGCCGGGTCGGTTTTGCCGATGGCGGTGCTGCGGTCGATCTGGACCTCGATGTGGATGCCGTTGTTGGCCAGCAGCACTGCGCTGGGCTGGGCTGCGTCGCCTTGGTAGCCCACAAATTTAGCGGGGTCAGCCAAACCGGTGCTGCCGTTGGCCAGGGCCACCACCACCTGACCACCTGCCACGCTGTAGCCGGTGGCGTCTTTGTGCGAGCCGTTGGCCAAAGGTGCGGCCTGGTCGAGCACCTGGCGGGCAAACGCAATCACTTTGGCGCCACGCACGGGGTTATAGCCCTTGCCTTTGTCAGCGCCGTCGGCTTCAGAGATGGCATCGGTGCCGTACAACGCGTCGTACAGCGAACCCCAGCGGGCGTTGGCTGCATTCAAAGCGTAACGGGCATTCAGGATGGGCACCACCAGCTGCGGGCCGGCTTGGATGGCCAGCTCAGCGTCCACGTTGGTGGTGTCGCTGTCGACTTGCGCGGGCACGGGCACCAGGTAGCCAATTTTTTCCAAGAAGGCGCGGTAGGCAGGCATGTCGGCAATGGGGCCGGGGTTAGCTTTGTGCCAGGCGTCGAGTTCGAGCTGCAGGCGGTCGCGCTCGGCCAAGAGGGCGGCGTTTTTTGGGCCGAGTTCATGGGCCAAGGCGTCAAAGCCTTGCCAGAACGTGGCGCTGGTCACGCCGGTGCCGGGCAGCACTTTGTCTTCAATGAAACGGTACAGGTTGGTGGCCACTTGCAGGC
Organism: Hylemonella sp. UBA6679; assembly: GCA_002454975.1. Taxonomy (GTDB): domain Bacteria; phylum Pseudomonadota; class Gammaproteobacteria; order Burkholderiales; family Burkholderiaceae_C; genus Hylemonella. The sequence goes on along the minus strand of DKJZ01000019.1, from coordinate 15,184 downwards.
GGCCGCAGGGGGTGCGTGGGGTGGTGTTTTGCGTCATGGGATTCTCCAAAAGTTAATCAAGCAGGCTCAGCACGTCCCGAAGGTTGGTGCCGATGCGGTGGGGCTGTGTGCCCAGTTCTTCAAAAGGCAAACCGTAACGGTTCACCCACAAGGTTTGGTAGCCGAACCAGGTTGCGCCCAGCGCATCCCAGCTGTTGCAGCTCACAAAGCCGATGTGTTGGGCCTTCAGGCCAGTGACTTGTTCGCCCAAGGCATAAGCCTCGGGGGTGGTTTTGTAGCGCTTAACGCTGTCCACGCTGATGACATGGTCCAGCAAACCATCCAGGCCGGCGCTGCGCACGGCGATGCCCAGCATCTCGGGGTCGCCATTGGACAAAATGCCCGTGACAATGCCGCGCTCTTTGAGGGCCTGAAGCACGCCATGGTTTTCCGGAAAGGCGCTGAGGTGCCGGTACTGGTTCATGAGGCGGTTTTCCGCCTCAGGGCTCAGGTCGAGCTTGAGTTTTTTGCAGGCGTAGCGCAAACCGGCTTGGGTCAGCGCCCAAAAGGGCTGGTAGTGCGTGCCGTGGCTCATGCTGACCAAGCGGGTGTACTCAATCTGCTTGTCGCGCCACAGCACGCTCAGAGCTTGCCCCTGGCCAGGAAACAACTGCTCGGCCAACAGGCCCACGCTGTACACATCGAACAGCGTGCCGTAGGCGTCAAACAAGACGGCCTTGGGCGCAACAAAAGCAGTGGATTTTTCCATCCCTCCACTTTATTTGATACCGAGGCTGTCATTAAGATCAAAAAACAGCGTTATTGAGTCACAAAAAGTTGAAGGTGGCGGCGCAGGTGCCATGAAAAAAGCCGGGCAGAGCCCGGCTTCTATGGGGTTCAGCCCGAGGGCTGAAGAGGCTGACGATCAGTCAGCGTACTGACCCGCTGCGCGGATCACGCTGCCCCATTTGGTGATTTCAGAGCCCAGGAAGGTTTTCAGGCCTTCAGGGGTTTGACGGGCATCGGCAATTTGCTCGGCGCCCAGGTCGGCCATGCGGGTGGCAAAAGCGGGGTCTTTGATGCCCACACGCATGGCATCGCCAAACTTCTTGATCACATCTGCGGGGGTGCCTTTGGGCGCATACACGCCGTGCCACACCACCACTTCAAAGTCTTTCAGGCCGGCTTCACTCAGGGTGGGCTGGTCGGGCATGGACTTGATGCGTTGTTTGGTGGTCACGCCGTACATCTTGACCGTGCCGGCCTTGATGTGTTGCGCGGTGTTGGTGGTTTGGTCGCACAGCAGGTCGACCTGGCCGCCCAAAAGCGCGTTGAGCGCGGGGGCTGTGCCCTGGAAGGGCACGGTGGTCAGGTCAGCGCCAATGGCTTGCTGGAAGAGGGTGCCGCACAGGTGAGACACGGCGCCCAAACCGGCGTTGGCCAGGTTGATTTTGGTGGCGTTGGCTTTCACGTAAGCGATGAGCTCGGCCGTGTTTTTGGGCGGCAGGTCTTTGCGGGCAATCAGGGTCATGGGCACGTCAATGACTTGGCCCACGTACTCGAAGTCGGTCAGGGGGTTGAAGGCCAACTTGCGGTAGAGCGCCGGGGCGGTGGCCATGCCGTTGTGGTGAATGAAGAAGGTGTAGCCGTCGGGCGCGGCCTTGGCCACGGCACCGGCAGCGATGGTGCCGCCAGCGCCAGTTTTGTTTTCCACCACCACGGTTTGGCCCAAAGTCTTGGTCATGGAGGCGGCCAGGGTGCGTGCCACGATGTCTGTGGGGCCGCCGGCTGCAAAAGGCACCACCAGGCTGATGGATTTGGTGGGGTAGCTCTGTGCGCCAGCGAGGCCACAGCTCAAGGCCAGGCCAGCAGCGAGGGCGCTGAGGTTCAGGGTGCGTCGCGAAAATGTCATGTATTGTCCTCTATGGTTTTACATCAAGCAGTCACACAGCATGTGTACCAAACTGGCTTTGATGGCGCATTATCACTGAGGGCGGTCGCTTTTAAGCACAATTTTGCATAAACCACAAGGGCCTTAGGCCATCTAGGCTGGCACGAGAGGTTCAGTTCAAAAGGCGACCCACCACAGGCAGGTTGGTGAGTTGCCAAACCTGCTCGATGATGCGTTGCATCTCAGCCTCGGTGGCGCCGCCACTGTAGCGCCCCAGGCTCAAGGCTTTGGCTTGCAGCTCAGGGCGGCTCAGGGTGTTGCCGGGGTCGCCTTTGGGCTCGTCGACCCGGCCGTGCAGGGTGCGCCCGTCTAAGGTGTGCACCACGACCTTGCCGATCCATTGCGCGGGGTAGGCGGCGTCCACCTCGGCGTCGAGCTGCATGACAACTTTGTTCCGAAAATCCACCACCCTGGCGTCTTGGTAGCTGGCGTCAAACTCGCTCAAGCCCGCGCGCCCCAGCACCGCAGCCAAGCCCAGCACCGTGCCCATGGAGAACTTGCTTTGGTGCACGGTTTGTGGGTTGGTGACGGGCCCCAGCACGTCGATGGCGCCTTGGTGAACGAGGGCCACCACTTCTTTGACGTCGTCGGCCTTGAGCTGGTGGGTGTGCAGCACCTGTTGCAAGGCATCAGCCGCGGGGTGGGTGTGGCGGCAGGAGGCGTGGAACTTGAAGGAGGTCTCGGCCAGCGTCCAGCGCGTGCCCAGGCCATCCACGAGCTTGGCGGGGTTGGCATCGCTCGACATGCCAGCGCCCAAGCCTTGCGGACCTTCCAAAATTTGTCGCGCGCCAGTAAAGCCACCCTGCGCCAGGTAAGCCGCTGTCAAGCCAGCGCTGGCTGCGTGCGCGGTGTGCAACTGTTTAGAGTCGGCCGCATCGCGCAAAAACTCCCACAAGCCACCGGACTGCGTGCCCGCAGAGCCCAAGGCGTTCAACATTTGCGCGGGTGTGAGCTTGAGCAAATGCCCCACCGCCGCAGCGGCAGCCAAGGTGCCGGCAGTGGCCGTGGTGTGAAAAATTTTGTAGTGCGAACGCCCCAAAAACTCACCCACCCGGATGCCCACCTCGTAGCCCGCCACGCTGGCCGTGAGCAACTCTTTGCCCGAGCGCCCCAAGGCTTGCGCCACGGCCAGAGCCGCCGAGAACACCACGGTGGCCGGGTGAAACACCGAGCCGTTGTGCACATCGTCTTGCTCGGCCACGTGCGAAGACGCGGCGTTGACCATGGCGGCCACCAGAGGGCTGGAGCTGGTGCGATGGATCAAAATTTCGCTCGGGCCGCTGGGCTGGTTCTGCGCGTTCATGGGCCCCATGCTTTGCGCAAACTGCGCCAAGATCTCGACGGCCCGCGCGCCTTTGCCGGCCAGGGCGGAGGCTGCCCAATCCAAAAACAGGTCTTCGGTGCGGCGGATCACCGGCTCTGGGATGTCTTCAAAGCGAAGGTTGGCGGCAAAGGTGGCCAGGGTTTCGGTGCTGGGTGTGGACATATTGGTATGAAAGAGGCCTTAAGCCAGGTGGATATTCGCAATGGCGCTATAAAAAATATAGCGGCTCGCGCTAGATTGCCTGCGCTGCGCGCAAGGCGGCAATGTCGGGTGCGCCCCAGCCCAACTCTTGCAAGATGCGTTCGGTGTGCTCGCCCAAAGCGGGCACGGCGTTCATGCAGGCCTGGGTGGCGTCGGCGGTGCCCGGGGGCAACAAGGCCGGCACAGAGCCAGCCGGTGTGCCCACTTGCACCCAGCGCTCACGCGCTTGCAGTTGCGGGTGTGCCCACACATCGGCCATGGTGTTGACCTGGGCGTTGGCAATTTGGGCGTCTTCCAGGCGCGCCACAATCTGCTGTGCGCTGAGCTGGGCAAAGCAGGCTTCAATGAGGGTTTGCAACTCGGTTTTGTTGCCAGCGCGCAGGCCATTGGATGCAAAGCGTGCATCGTTGGCCAGCTCGGGCTGCTGCAGCACGCGGGTGCAAAACAACTGCCACTCGCGTTCGTTTTGCAGGCCCAGCATGACGGTTTTGCCGTCACCGCTGGGAAACGGCCCGTAAGGGTAAATGGTGGCGTGCGAGGCCCCCGCTCTGGGGGGTGGGGACGCGCCATCAAAGGCGTAATACAGCGGGTAGCTCATCCACTCGGTCATGCTCTCGAGCATGGAGATGTCGATGCGTTTGCCCAAACCTGTTTTGCCGCGCTGAATCAGGGCGGTGAGGATGTTGCTGTAGGCGTACATGCCCGCGGCGATGTCGGCAATCGAACAGCCTGCCTTGGCGGGGGTGTCGGGCGTGCCGGTGATGGACAAAAAGCCCGCCTCGCTTTGAATCAGCAGGTCGTAGGCTTTTTTATCGCGGTAGGGGCCGCTGTCGCCATAGCCGGAGATGTCGCACACGATGAGCTTGGGAAAGCGCGCATGCAGCGCCTCGAACGACATGCCCATGCGTGCGGCTGCGCCGGGGGCGAGGTTTTGCACCAGCACGTCAGCCTGGGCCAAGAGCGCGTCCAAAATTTTTGGCGCTTGTTCGTGCTTGAGGTCGAGCGACAAGCTTTCTTTGCTGCGGTTGGTCCACACGAAGTGCGAGGCCAGGCCCGCCACGCGGGTGTCGTAACCGCGGGCAAAGTCGCCCACGCCGGGGCGCTCAATTTTGATGACGCGCGCGCCCTGGTCGGCGAGCTGGCGGGTGCAAAAGGGCGCAGCAATCGCGTGCTCGAGCGAGACGACGGTGATGCCGCTGAGCGGCAAATCTGATGAGGTCATGGTGTGACAGGGCGGGTTTGCACCGCCAAATGCATGAAAAGTTCGGCTGTGGCCTGCGGGGCGCTGACCATGGCGTCGTGCCCGGTGGCCAGCTCCACCATGGGCCAGCCCAGGCTTTGCGCCAACTCGCGCGACTTGGCCAGCGCGGGGTAAATCGGGTCGGTGCACACCACATAGGTGCGCGGCAGGCCGTTAGCCAGCTCGTGCTGCAAATGCAGGGGTGAGGTGTAGCAACCAAAAGGGTGTGGCGTGAGGCGCTTGGCAATCACCGCTTGGTGCGCAGGGTCGAGCAAGCCAAAGGCCTCAGGCGGGGGTGGTGGCAAGCTCATGCCGCCATCAAAGGCCTGCGCAGCTGCGGTGCGCGCTGCCACCACCTCGGGGCTGAGTTGGCTAAATGCCGTCATGCCACCGGGCAGCAACAGAGAGTCAAGGTAAATGAGTTGGCGCAGGCGCTGGGGCAGCCGGTCAGCCACCCCGCTGATGGCGATGCCCCCAAAGCTGTGACCCACCAACACCACATCGCTCAGGTCTTCAAATTCAAGCTCATTCGCGATGTCTTGCACAAACACATCGAGCGTGATGTCGCGCGACATCAAATGCCGCTTGGCGCCCAAACCAGTTTGCGTGGGCGTGAACACACGGTGGCCGTGCGCGCGCAAGATGTCGGCCACGTGCGCCCAGCACCACGCACCATGCCAGGCGCCGTGCACCAGCATGAAGGTTTGAGGTTTCAAAGAATTCGTCATGCGGTGCCTTGACAGATCTTGATGGTGCGCTATTGAATCAATAGCATTAGAAAGACCTCGGCAAGCCCAGCAGGTGCTCGGCCACGTAGGCGTAGATCAGGTTGGTGGAAATGGGCGCGACTTGGTAGAGGCGTGTTTCGCGGAACTTGCGCTCGATGTCGTACTCGCACGCAAAACCAAAACCGCCGTGCATTTGCAGGCACACATTGGCCGCTTCCCACGAGGCTTTGGCCGCCAGGTACTTGGCCATGTTGGCCTCGGCCCCGCAGGGCTGGTGCGCGTCGAACAACTCGCAGGCTTTCCAGCGCATGAGGTTGGCGGCTTCCACCTCGATGAAGCTCTCGGCAATGGGGAACTGCACGCCTTGGTTTTGGCCGGTGGGGCGGCCAAACACCACGCGGTCTTTGACATACTTGCTCACGCGGTCGATGAACCAGTAACCGTCGCCAATGCACTCGGCAGCGATCAGCGTGCGCTCGGCGTTCAAGCCGTCCATGATGTATTTGAAGCCCTTGCCTTCTTCGCCAATCAGGTTTTCGGCGGGGATTTCAAGGTTCTCAAAAAACAGCTCGTTGGTCTCGTGGTTGACCATGTTGGCAATGGGGCGCACGGTCAGGCCCGACTTTTCGGCTTGGCGCAAATCGACCATGAAGATCGACATGCCTTCGGTTTTTTTGCTCACCTCAGCCAAGGGTGTGGTGCGTGCCAAGAGGATCATGAAGTCGGAGTGCTGCACCCGCGAGATCCAGACCTTTTGGCCGTTGACCACGTAGCGGTCGCCTTTTTTCACCGCCGTGGTTTTGATCTTGGTGGTGTCGGTGCCCGTGCTGGGCTCGGTCACACCCATGCTTTGCAGGCGCCACTCGCCCGAGGCAATCTTGGGCAGGTACAGGTCTTTTTGTGCTTGCGAGCCGTGGCGCAGCAGCGTGCCCATGTTGTACATCTGGCCGTGGCAGGCGCCCGAGTTGCCCCCGCAGCGGTTGATCTCTTCCATGATCACCGAGGCCTCGGCCAAGCCCAAGCCCGAGCCGCCGTACTCTTGGGGAATCAGGGCCGCGAGCCAACCCGCTTTGGTCAGCGCATCCACAAAGGTTTCGGGGTAGGCGCGTTTGGCGTCGACCTCGCGGTGGTACTCGTCGGGAAACTGCGCGCACAAATCGCGCACCGCATCGCGGATGTCTTGGTATTTGTCTTGCTGGGTGATCATGGTGGCGTACTTTAAGGAAGGTCAGGCGCTCAAGGTGGCTGTGGCCTGCATGGCCAAGTAGCCTTCGTGGTCGGCGGCCCACAGCTGCACGCTGCGGCTGCCGTCTTCGTGGGTGACCACGCGACCGTTCACGCTGAAGGGATGGATGTCAAAAATTGGGCGCACGGCCTTGAACTCAAAGGCGCTGATGTCCGCGGAGGGCAATTCACGGCGCACCAGATCCACCAGCAAGGTGGCAATGAGTGGCCCGTGCACGATCAGGCCAGGGTAGCCCTCGACTTGCGTGACATATGAGCGGTCGTAGTGGATGCGGTGGCCATTGAAGGTCAACGCTGAGTAGCGAAACAGCAGCACCTCGTCGGCCTTGATGGCGCGGCTGAACTGCGCGTTGGCCGGGGCATCGGTGGGGGCTGGGGCGGGCGCACCTGGGGTGGGCGCGTCGCGGTAAACAATGTCGTGCTCTTCCACCAGCGCATCACTTTGGCCTGCCTGCGCAAACGCGTGGCGCACTTTGACAAACACCAGGTTGCCGCTGCGGCCTTGCTTGATGGTCACATCGTCGATGGTGGAGGTGCGGCTCAGCGTTTGGCCGACCAAGAGCGGCTGCACAAACTTCAAGCGCCCGCCGGCCCACATGCGCCGCGGCAGGGGCACGGGTGGCAAAAAGCCACCGCGTTTGGCGTGGCCGTCGTCGCCAATTTCGCTTTGCGGCGTCAAAGGGGTGAAGTAACACCAGTGCCACAGCGGCGGCACCTCGCTACCTGGGGTGCTGGGGTCTTGGCGGTCCAAGGTGGCAGCCAGAGCCGCCACTTGGTTGGGGTGCAGGGTGTCTTGGCGCACTTCGCTGCGACCGATCCAGTCGCGCAAGTGCTCAAGGTTCAAGGTGGAGGAAGTCATGCCTGGCAGTCTGTGAGAAGGGCGCTGGCTCAGCGATGCGCTGGCCGGCGGCCCGAGGTTTGATTTTGATTTCTGACACCGTCACTTCATCACGCATTACTACGTAGCGTGGCAGGATCTATTTTTAACTTTTTTACGCATAATGCGAATTATGGACAAGTTAAAGCAACTCGAATCGTTCGTGTCCGTGGCCACGCGGGGCAGTTTGACGGCTGCGGCCATTGCCGAAGGCGTGGCTCCCGCCATCATGGGCCGGCGGCTCGATGCGCTCGAGGAGCGCCTGGGCGTCAAGCTGTTGGTGCGCACCACCCGGCGCATCACCCTGACCCACGAAGGCAGCGCTTTTCTTGAGGATTGTCAGCGCTTGCTCACAGATTTCGCCAATGCCGAAGCCAGTGTGAGCGCCGGTGGCGTGAAAGCCAGCGGGCATTTGCGCATCACCGCGCCGGCCGGTTTTGGGCGCCGCCATGTGGCCCCGCTCATTCCCCGGTTTCGCGAATTGCACCGCGATGTGACCATTTCCCTCAACCTCTCAGACCGGGTGGTGGACATTGCCGGCGAAGGCTACGACTGCGCCGTGCGCGTGGGCGACATGCCAGACTCGTCCTTGGTGAGTGTGCGCATGGCCGACAACCGCCGCCTGTGCGTGGCCACGCCCAAGTACCTGCGCCAGCACGGCACCCCCCAAACGCCCAACGACCTGAGCAAATTTGACTGCTTGGTGCTCTCCAGCGATGCCTCCCAGACCCGGGGCTGGGCCTTCAAGGTGCCCAAGGTGCAAGACAAGGCCGACCCCAAGGGCGAGGCCAGCGAGGTCATTCACTTCAAGCCCAACGGCCCCATGGACTGCTCCGACGGGCAGGTGCTGCACGATTGGTGCTTGTCAGGCTATGGCATTGCCTGGCGCAGCACCTGGGAGGTGGACGCTGAAATCAAGGCGGGTCGCCTGGTGGCGGTTTTGGAAGAGTTTGCCGCACCCCCCAATGGCATTTACGCGGTGTTCCCGCAGCGCAAGCACCTGCCTTTGCGGGTGCGCCTGTGGGTGGACTTCCTCAAGCACACCTACAGCCAGCCCGATTTCTGGCAAGACCAGCCCTGAGTCGGCTCGCCCCCCTAAAATCAGGGGATGTTGACCGTTAAAAACGAACTGCTCCAGGCCCTGGCCGCCGAACTTGAGCAACTTCAGCCCGGCGCTGGTGCGCGGGCTGCTTTTGAATCCCCCAAAGTGGCCGCGCACGGCGACCTGGCCTCCACCGCTGCCATGCAGCTTTCCAAGGCTTTGAAGAAAAACCCGCGAGAAGTCGCGCAGGGCTTGATTGAGGCGCTACAAAAAACAGAGCCATTCAGCCGCTGGGTGAGCGCGCTTGAAATTGCTGGCCCGGGCTTCATCAACATCCGTTTAAAACCCCAGGCCAAGCAAGAAGTGGTGCGCGAGGTGCTGGCCCAGGCCGGTTGCTACGGCCAACGCCCCGCGCGCGGTGAGCGTGTGCTGGTGGAGTTTGTCTCGGCCAACCCCACCGGACCCCTGCACGTGGGCCATGGCCGTCAGGCCGCGCTGGGCGATGCGATTTGCAACCTCTACGCCACCCAGGGCTGGGACGTGTACCGCGAGTTTTATTACAACGACGCGGGCGTGCAAATCAACACCCTGGCCACCTCCACCCACTTGCGCGCCCAAGGTGTGAAGCCCGGGGACGCGCGCTGGCCCACCGACCCGGACAACCCGGTCAGCAAAAACTTCTACAACGGCGACTACATCGCCGACATTGCCGCAGATTTCATGGCCGGCAAAACCGTCAAGGCCGACGATCGTGCGTTCACCGCCAGCGGCGACATCGACGACTTTGAGGGCATGCGCCAGTTTGCCGTGGCCTACCTGCGCCACGAGCAAGACCTGGACTTGCAGGCCTTCGCGGTGAAGTTCGACAACTACTACCTTGAGAGCAGTCTCTACACCAGCGGCAAGGTCGACGCGGCGGTGCAAAAGCTCAAAGACGCGGGCAAGACCTACGAGGCCGATGGCGCGCTGTGGCTCAAGTCCACCGACTACGGCGACGACAAAGACCGCGTGATGCGTAAAAGCGACGGCACCTACACCTACTTTGTGCCCGATGTGGCTTATCACATCACCAAGTTTGAGCGTGGGTTTAAGAAGGTGGTGAACATTCAGGGCACCGACCACCACGGCACCATTGCGCGGGTGCGCGCGGGCTTGCAAGCGGCCAACGTGGGCATTCCTCAGGGCTACCCCGACTATGTGCTGCACACCATGGTGCGGGTGGTGCGTGGTGGGCAAGAGGTGAAAATTTCCAAGCGTGCTGGCAGCTACGTGACCCTGCGCGACCTCATTGAGTGGACCAGCAAAGACGCGGTGCGTTTCTTCTTGCTCAGCCGCAAGCCCGACACCGAGTACGTGTTTGACATCGACCTGGCGCTGGCCAAAAACAACGACAACCCGGTGTACTACGTGCAGTACGCGCATGCGCGTATTTGCTCGGTGTTGGCCAAGTTTGTCTTGGGTCAAGACGCCAAGCTCGAGACCCTGGACAAATCAGCCTGGGCAGCGCTCTTGGACAAGGTGAGCGAGCAACTCAAAGGGGCGAATCTGGACGCGCTCGACACCCCAGCCTCGCAAGCCCTCATGCTGCAGCTGGCCAAGTACCCTGAGATGCTGACCGCTGCAGCGCAAGACTTTGCCCCGCATGATGTGACTTTCTATTTGCGCGATCTGGCGGCGAGCTACCACAGCTACTATGACGCCGAGCGCATTTTGGTGGACGACGAGGCGGTGAAAACCGCACGCCTGGCCCTGGTGGCTGCCACCGCGCAAGTGCTGCGCAACGGCTTGGCTTTGCTGGGTGTGAGCGCACCGGAAAAAATGTGAGGATGCCTATGAATCAACGTGGTGGAACTTTGCTGGGGTTCATCCTTGGCCTGGTGCTGGGCCTGGCCATTGCCTTGGCCGTGGCGGTGTACGTCACCAAGGTGCCCGTGCCCTTCATGAACAAAAGCCAGAGCCGCACCGCTGAGCAAGACGCGGCCGAAGCCAAGAAAAACAAAGACTGGGACCCCAACGCCCCGCTTTACGGCAAAAACCCGGCCAAACCCGCTGTGGCTGATGCGCCGGCGGACGCCTCTGCCGAGCCCAAGGCCGTCAAGCCCGAAGCGAAAGCCGATGCCAAACCTGAACCCAAAGCGGACGCGACATCAGCCCCCCGGCCAGACGCCAAGCCGGCCGACCCCTTGGGTGACCTGGCCAAGGCCAAATCTGACCCCTTCAGCTACTTCATTCAAACTGGCGCTTTTCGCACCCAAGACGATGCCGAGGCCCAACGTGCCAAGCTCACTTTGGGGGGCGTCGACGCCAAGGTCTCCGAGCGCGAGCAGGCCGGGCGCATGGTGTACCGCGTGCGTGTGGGGCCTTTCGACAAGCGCGAAGATGCCGACAAGGTCAAAGACAAACTCGAAGGCAGCGGTTATGAAACCGTGGTCGTTCGGGTTCAAAAATAAGGAACACATATGCAGCGTCGCGAATTCTCACAACACATCGCCTCGGGTTTGCTGGCCAGCACAGGTCTAGGCTTGGGCGCTGCGGCCCAGGCGCAGGGCGGCCCCCTGCCCGGCACCGATTACTACAAGCTCGACAAGCCCGCGCCGGTGGACACCCCAGCAGGCAAGATCGAGTTGCTTGAGTTTTTTTGGTACAGCTGCCCGCATTGCAACTCCTTTGAGCCCACCTTTGAGGCTTGGTCCAAGCGCGCCCCCAAAGACGTGGTGATCAAGCGCATGCCGGTGGCTTTTCGCCCCGACTTTGAGCCCCAGCAGCGCTTGTATTTCGCCCTGGATGCCATGGGCTTGGTGGACAAGCTGCATGCCAAGGTGTTTTACGCGGTGCACGTCGAGCGCAACCGCCTGGCCACGCCCGAGGCCATTTTTGATTGGGTGGCCAAGCAAGGCGTGGACAAAGCCAAGTTTGCCGACCAGTTCAACGCCTTCAGCGTGGCCGGTAAGGTCAAGCGCGCGGTGCAGTTGCAAGAGGCCTACCGGGTTGAAGGCGTGCCTTCGCTGGGGGTGGCGGGGCGCTTCTACACCGATGGTTCGATTGCCAAGAGCATGGACCGCGCCTTGCAAGTGGCCGACTTCCTCATCGGTGAGGTTCGCAAGGGCCGCTGAACTTGGCCTGAATTCAGCCCTCAGCCTTGAGTGTGAGGGCCAGGTCGTAGAGGATGTTTTTTGACTCGCCGCTGATCTCGGCGGCGAGCTTGACGGCGGTTTTGAGCGGCAGCTCAGGCAGCAGCAGTTTGAGCACGCGCTCACCCTCGCCCAGCGTGGCCGCGGCCTGCCCCGGGTGGACCACCAGCACAAACTCGCCGCGGCTTCGGTTGGGGTCTTGCGCCAGCCAAGCAGGCAAATCGCCTGCGGGCAAGGTCACCACCTGCTCAAACTGCTTGGTGATTTCTCGCGCCACGGTGACTGGGCGCTCACCCAATGCCTGCAGCGCCTGTGCCAGCGCTTCGATGCGGTGCGGCGCTTCCAGCAAAACCACGGCCCGGGCTTGCGCCCCGATGTGCGCCACAGCGGTTTGTCGCTCTTGCGTTTTGTTGGGCAAAAAGCCAGCAAACACAAAGCCTTGGGCATCCCAGCTGTGCGGTGCTGCCAACCCCGCCACGCTCAAGGCTGCGGTCACGCTGCTGGCCCCAGGCAGGGGCACGGCACGCAAGCCCGCGGCCTGCACGGCAGCCACCAGGCGCGCACCTGGGTCGCTCACACCGGGGGTGCCGGCATCGCTCACATAGGCCACACGCTCACCGGCTTGTAGGCGTGCAATCACGGCTTGCGCGGCCTGGGTTTCGTTGTGCTGGTGCACCGCCAACAGTTGCGCGTTGTTTCGCTCAATGCCGTAGGCGCGCAGCAGTGTTTGGGTGTGGCGCGTGTCTTCACAGGCCAAGGCATCTACCAGTTGCAGCACCCACAAGGCGCGCAGGCTGATGTCGGCCAGGTTGCCGATGGGTGTGGCCACCACATACAGCGTGCCTGGCGGATAAACTTGTGCCGACGCAGCGTCTCGTGCAGCCCCCAAAGAGGTGGCCAACGAAGACGTCAACACGGACGGGGAGGACAACAATGCGTTCACAACTCAAACCTTCACAGGGTGCACCCGCAGGTGCGCGTCAGGGCCAAGCGCCCGGCAAGCCCACCACCAAGCAAACCGGCGATGCCGGTGAAGACCAGGCTTTGCGTCATTTGACGCGCGCCGGCTTGCAACTGGTGGTGCGCCATTATCGAACGCCTGGGCGCGGGGGCGGCGAAATCGACCTGATCATGCGCGAGGCCGATGGCACGTTGGTGTTTGTGGAGGTGCGCAGCCGTGCGCTGGGGCGTTTTGGCGGTGCGGCTGTGACGGTGGGGCCCACCAAGCAGCGGCGTATTTTGCTGGCGGCACGCCACTACCTCATGCGCTGGCGCACCTGGCCGGCTTGTCGTTTTGATGTGGTGGCGATTGATGGCGCAGACATCACCTGGCTCAAGGCAGCTTTTGAAGCTGGCGCTTGAGACGCACGGCCGCACGGGGCTGCGCTTGTGCTCGATCAAGGTGCCCCTGTGCAGCGTCAGTCAATGGCGCAGGGCGTTATGATAGAGCGATGCTTGAACAACGCATTGAACAACATTTCATCGACAGCGCCGACCTGAAATACCAGGCCGCGCAGGTCTTGAGCAAACCCATCGCCGACGCTGTGCAGGCCGTGCTGGCTTGCGTCACAGGCGGGGGCAAGGTGCTGGCCTGCGGTAACGGTGGCTCAGCGGCAGACGCCCAGCATTTTGCGGCTGAGTTTGTCGGTCGGTTTGAGCGCGAGCGCCCAGAGCTCGGGGCCATTGCCCTGACCACCGACAGCTCCATCCTCACGGCCATCGCCAACGATTACGACTTCAACGTGGTGTTTTCTCGCCAGGTGCGCGCTTTGGGGCAACCCGGCGATGTGCTGCTGGCCATCACCACCAGTGGCAACTCGGCCAATGTGCTGGCTGCCATCGAGGCGGCCCACCAGCGCGACATGACGGTGGTGGCCCTGACGGGTCGAGGCGGCGGCAAGATGAACATGGCTTTGCGCGACACCGATGTGCACATTTGCGTGCCGCACGAGCGCACAGCGCGTATTCAAGAAGTGCATATCCTTGCGTTGCACTGCATCTGTGATGCGGTGGACGCCCAACTTTTAGGCGATCAGGAGCCCTCATGACCTTCAAACCCTTGTGTACCCTGGTGGCCGTGGCCGCCCTGAGCAGTGTGCTGAGCGCTTGCGCCCCCATCGTGTTGGGCGCACCGGCTGTGATGTTTGGTGGTGCCGGCGCGGCTGCCCTGGTGGCGGTGGACCGCCGTACCGCCGGCATTCAGCTCGAGGACGAGGGCATTGAGTTGCGTGCCGCTGCCCGTGTGCGCGACGCCCTGACCGACCGCGCACATGTCACGGTGGTGAGCTACAACCGCCAGGTCCTCATCACCGGCGAGGTGCCTACTGCGCAAGACCGCCAAACCGTGGCCCAGATCGTCTCCAAGGTGGAGAACGTGCGTGCCGTGGTCAATGAGTTGGGTGTGATGGAAAACTCGTCGCTGACCCAGCGCTCCAAAGACTCGCTCATCACCGGCCGTGTGAAAGCATCGCTGGTGGATGCCAAAGACCTGTACGCCAACGCTTTCAAGGTGGTGACCGAGCGTGGCACGGTCTACCTCATGGGCCGTGTGACCCGCACCGAAGCTGACCGTGGCACCGACATTGCCCGCAGCACCGACGGTGTGGTCAAGGTCGTGCGTGTGTTTGAGATCATCACCGACGAGCAGCTCAAGGCACTCATGCCCCAAGCAGCACCGGCTGATAAGAAGTAATCGGTATCAACGGGCTTTAGCGGCCCGAATGAAAAAAGGCATCTCACTGAGATGCCTTTTTTTCTGGCCAAGCTGGCCAGTAGAAACAGCGTGGGTTAACGCAGGCGCTTGATCAGGCTCGACGTGTCCCAGCGGCGTCCGCCCATGTCTTGCACATCGGCATAAAACTGGTCGACCAGGGCTGTCACAGGCAGCTTGGCGCCGTTGCGCTTGGCCTCGTCGAGCACCAGGCCTAAGTCTTTGCGCATCCAGTCCACGGCAAAGCCAAAGTCAAACTTGTCGGCCACCATGGTCTTGCCGCGGTTGTCCATTTGCCAGCTTTGCGCGGCACCCTTGCCAATCACGTCGAGCACCAGGTTCACGTCCAGGCCGGCGCGTTGGCCAAACGCCACGGCTTCGCTCAAGCCTTGCACCAAGCCAGCAATGGCGATTTGGTTGACCATCTTGGTGAGCTGGCCAGCACCGACCGCACCCATCAAGGTGAAAGCGCGGGAGAACGCCATGGCTGCTGGCTTGACGTCTTCAAAAACTGCAGCATCGCCACCGCACATCACGGTCAGCATGCCGTTTTGCGCGCCGGCTTGGCCGCCTGAGACTGGCGCATCGATGAAGTTCAGGCCCAGGGCTTGTGCTGCAGCGCTGAGTTCACGCGCCACATCGGCCGAGGCGGTGGTGTGGTCCACAAAGGTGGCGCCTTTTTTCATGCCGGCAAACGCGCCATCTGCACCCAGGGTGATGCTGCGCAGGTCTGCGTCGTTGCCCACGCAGGCAAAC
>DKJZ01000042.1 GCA_002454975.1 Hylemonella sp. UBA6679 | reverse complement strand
TGCACCTCGTACTGCTTGATGAAGCCGCCCATGGTCACCACATCGGCCACGCCAGGCACTTGGCGCAAGGCGCGCTCAACCACCCAGTCTTGCAGCGTGCGCAGCTCGGTGGTGGTTTTGCCGTTGCCACGCAAGCGGTAACGCATGACCTCACCCACCGGTGTGGCGTTGGGCGCCATTTGGGCCTCAACCCCTGGGGGCAAATCAACCGCGCGCAAGCGTTCGTTG
Organism: Hylemonella sp. UBA6679; assembly: GCA_002454975.1. Classification (GTDB taxonomy): domain Bacteria; phylum Pseudomonadota; class Gammaproteobacteria; order Burkholderiales; family Burkholderiaceae_C; genus Hylemonella. Next base: position 57,288 of record DKJZ01000042.1, on the reverse strand, counting down.
ACCTGCTGGCGCGCTTCGAGCACCTTGGCTGCGTCGTTGTACGTGACCACGGTGAAAGACAAACCAAACTGCGTGTGCGAGAACAGCCGAATGGCGTTGGGCACGCCTGCCAGGGCGGTCTCAATGGGCAAGGTGACTTGTTTTTCCACCTCTTCGGCCGCGCGCCCGGGGTACAGCGCAATCACCGTGACCTGGGTGTCGGTGACATCAGGAAAAGCCTCCACCGACAGGCTTTTGAAGGCCACCACGCCGGCCAGGGCAAACAGGATCGTGCCCAGCACAATGAACAGCGGCTGGTGCAGCGCGTACTGAATCAAGCGCTTCATTGCGTGGCCCCGTTGCGCTTGTCTGGGTTGCCAGGGGCTGTGTCGGGTTTTGCCGCAAGGGGTGCGGCTTTGGTCTCGGTTTCGGCCAAGCGCAGCAAGCGTGTGAGCATGAGGGCGTTTTCAATCACCACCATCTCACCGGGCTCCACGCCACTGCGAAGCACCACCTCTTTGGGTCCCTCGTAGAGCATCTCCACATCGCGGCGCTCAAACACGCCATCTTGCGTGCGCACAAACGCGTTGTGTTTGTTGCCGATGAGTTGCACGGCCGTGGCCGGCACCGCAGCGCCTTGCGAAAACTTGCGCTCAAAGCGCGCGGTGACCAGCATCTCGGCTTTGAGTTCGCGCAGTGGGTTGGCCACCAAGCCGCGAATTTTCACAGTGCGTGTCAGCGGGTCGATGAAGTCGGAGACCGCCACCACCGTGCCAACGAAGGTTTGCCCGGGCAACGAGGGCGACACAATTTCAAAGGTGTTGCCGGGTCGGGCCAGGCCCTGGTCGGCCTCGCGCGCATCGATTTGTACCCACAGCGTGGATGGGTCGGTCACCACAAACAAAGCCGGCACGCCTGGGCCGGCCAGGTCAGGGCGCAATTCTTGCCCGGGGTTGAGGTTGCGTTCCACCACGATGCCGTGGATGCCCGCAGTGAGGGACAGCGCCTGGTTGACCGTACCTTGGCTGCCGTAAAGCCGGGTGCGGGCGTAGGCCCGGTCCAGCTCGGCCTGGGCGCGGGCGTGGTCGGTTTCGGCCATCTCCAGATCTTTGCGCGCCACAACGCCGGCAGAAAACAACTCGCGCTGGCGTTCCAGGGCACGCTCGGCGAGCCGGGCTTCGGCCTGCGCTTTGCTGGTGTCGCTTTGGGCCTGGCCAAACTCAGGCGAGGCCAACTGGGCCAACACACTGCCCGGGTTCACGCTTTGCCCCACATCGCTGTGGATGCTCACCACGCGCCCGCTCAAAGCGGGGTACACGCGCTGCGTGTTTTCTTCGTTCCACACCAGCTTGGCCGGCATGTCCACCTGAACAACGCTGCCTGGTGCGGCCGGGCTCACCGTCAACAGCGCAAGCTGCGGGTGCCCCGGGGCGAAACGCACCTGGTTGCTTTGGATGATGGGCGCCGGGGCTTCGGTCACCGGTGCGGGGGCCGGGTTGCAGGCGCTCAGCAGCAGCACTGCCGCCAGTGCCAGGGGGAGGTGTGGGGTCATGGTCATTCGCGTGTCTCAGGGGCGCTCAGGCGCAGTTGCCACAGGCCGGCGGCCTTGGCGTGATCGGTGCGTGCAGCCAGGCTGTCGAGCAGTGTTGCGCGCAGGGTGCGCCGCGCGTCGAGCAGGTCCGTCAGTGACAGCGCGCCTTTGCTGTAAGCCAGCTCGGCGCCTTGGGCCACTTGGCGGGCGCGCGGCAAGATGTCTTGCTCGTAGGCGCGGGCGCGCTCGGCGGTGTTGCGGGTTTCTTGTTGCAGGCGCTGCAGTTCAGACAAGGCCACGCGGCGCGTTTTCTCCAAAGCGTCTTGCGCCAGGGTGAGTTGTGCGGTGGCCCGTGCGATTTCGCCCTCAAAACCATAGCCCCACTGCAGGGGCATTTGCAGGCGCAACTCCATCAGCGCCGTGGAAGTGCCGGGGTAGTGGTCGTACGAGGCGCCCCAGGTGATGTCGCTGACCTTGAGCGCACGCGCGTTGTCCAGCGCGGCTTGGGCAGCGAGCACGCGCGACTCAGCGGCCCGCACATCGGCGCGCTGCTGCACCAAGCTGGCCAGGTCGGGCATGGGCATGGGGGCCCCCACGGCTGGCCAGTCGCTGTTGGCGCGCAGCTCTTGTGGCGGTGTTGCTAGGCCAGTGGTTTGCCACAGGGCAATGGCTGCGCGTTGGCGGTCAAGCTCGGCGAGTTGCAGGTCTGAGCGGGCGCGCTGGTGCTCGATGTCGGTGCGCAAACCCTCTTGCACCGAGAGGTCGCCCGCGTTCACCCGCAGGCGGGCAGCCTGGGCCAGTTCGGCCGCGCTGCGCTCGATCGCTGCAAAGTGCCCCAAGCGCTCCTGAAAAGCCAGCAGGTCAAAAAAGCCCACGTGGGTGGCCAGCAGCTGCTGGGTGCGCACCTCTTGCAGGTCGGCGCTGGCCGCCGCTGCAGTTTGCTGGGCAGACTGGGTGCGCAAGGCACGTTTGTTGCCACGCTCCCAGGTCCAGTCCAGCCCGATGGACTTGTCCACCCGCTTTTCGGTCAGCCAATGCCCGTTGCCAATGCCGTTTTGCAGGTCCATTTGGCTCAGTTTGGTGCTCAGTGTGGGCAAAGGCGCGCGGTTCGCGCTGACAATGTCGGCCTGGGCGCCCGCCAGGCTGCTGCGGGCCAGGGCTACATCCAGATTAGCGCTGGCAGCTTGCAAAGCCTGGCGCAAACTAAGGTTCGTGCTGGGGTTGGCCGGGCTGGGCGCGGCTTCTGGCATGCTTTGGGCCAGGGCGGCGCTGGCCATGAAGCCGGCCAAGGCGGTGCTCAGCGTGACAATTCGAAGGGGTCTCATCGATTCATTGTTGAAAAGACTCACTGACCACCAACTGACTTGAGAGGTAAGGGCTGATGCGTATGTTGCTCGTCGAAGACGACCCGGTGTTGGCCGAGGTGATGCTGCACAGCCTCACCGAGGCGGGCCACCGCGTGGACGTGGCGGGTAACCTGGCGCAGGCCCGGCACTTTTGGCAAGTGCAGCCTTTTGACGCTGTGTTGCTCGACCTCAATTTGCCCGAACACGCCCAGCCCGGTGCCCCCATGGCCAGCGGCCTGACGGTGCTGCGCGAGGCCCGCGCCCGCGGCGACCACACACCGGTGCTGGTTTTGACCGCGCGCAACCGCACCGAAGAACGCATTGCCGGCCTGGACGCAGGGGCCGATGATTACCTGGGCAAGCCCTTTGAGCTGGCCGAGGTGGAGGCCCGTCTGCGTGCCTTGGTGCGCCGCACCCGCGGCACCCAAGACCAGTTCGAGCTTGGGCGCCTGAGCCTGGACCGGCAAGCGCGCCGCTTTGCCATCGACGGCGTGTTTCTTGATTTGCCCGCGCGTGAATTTGAGGTGCTGTGGGAGCTCATCACCCCACCCGGGCGGGTGGTGAGCAAGCGCCGCCTGTCGGAAAAGCTTTCGACGTTTGACGAGCTGCTGGCCGACAACGCGTTGGAGGCGTTCATCTCGCGCTTGCGCAAAAAACTCGCGGGCACGGGGGCCAACATACGGACCCTGCGCGGCCTGGGCTATGTGCTTGAAAGCGCAGCGCCATGAGCCAGTTGCGCAGCCTGCGGTCCTTGCTGAGCCGCCAAGTGCTCTGGCCCTTGGCCATGACGTGGACGCTGGGCACGGTGGTGACCTTGGCGGTGTCGCTGTTTTTCACCCAACAGGCGTTTGACCGCGCCATGCTGGACGACGCCTACGCCATTGCCTCGCGCGTGAGCAACCGTCAACAAGGCCTCACGCTGGACCTGAGCACCCGCGAAATGGGCGCGCTTTTGTTTGATCAAAGCGAGAGCGTGTATTTTTCGGTGATGCGAGAAGATGGCTCGCTCATGGCCGGCCACCCCGGTTTGCGCGCGCCCTGGCCCGAGGGCGACAAAAAAGTGCTGTTCGACGACATCAGCTACCAGGGCAAAGAGCTGCGCAGCGTGGTGCTGGTGCGCAGCCAGCCCGAGCCTTTTGTGGTGTTGGTGGCGCAAACCCAGGGCAGCCGTTTGGCCCTGTTGCGCAGCGTGCTGCTGCTGTCGGTGGTGCCTCAGGTTTTGCTGCTCTTGGCCTTGGCGGTGTGGTTGCGCGTGGTGATTGGGCGCGAGCTCGCACCCCTGACCAGCCTGCAGCGCTCGGTGGGTGAGCGCGACGCCCGCGACCTCACCCCCTTGCCGGTCTCCACCACCACCCAAGACATGGCCAGCTTGGGCGCGGCCATCAATGCGCTGCTGGCACGCTTGGGCGACAGCCTGCGCGCCCAGCGTGAGTTCTCAGGCAATGTGGCGCACGAGCTGCGCACGCCCCTGGCGGGCATACGTGCCCTGACCGAATACGGGCTGGCGCACCAAGACGCCGTTGTGATGCGCGAGCAGCTCCAACGCATTGCTGCCAGCGAGGCGCGCGCCAGCCGCCTGGTGGAGCAGCTGTTGGCCCTGGCCTTGGCCGAGGAAACCGACGTGAGCCTGCCCGCCCAGTGGGTGGATCTTGACGAGCTGGTGCGCGACACCCTGATGCGCTATTTGCCCCGAGCCGACGCGCTGGGTGTGGACCTGGGCGCACAAGGCCTGGACCAGGGCGTGCAGGTGTGGGTGCATGCCGGTTTGCTCGAAGGGGCTTTGGGCAATTTGATCGACAACGCCTTGCGCCACGGCCGTTGGCCTGCGGGTGCTGCGCCCCAGCCACAAGCCCGCGTGACGGTGACCATCGACCCGCACCCCAGCGAGGTACGTCTGACCGTGGTGGACAACGGCCCGGGCCTGTCGCCTGAGCAATGCCGCCAGTATGTGCAGCGCGGCGTGCGCGGGCCCCACCAGGGGCGCTTGGCCCCGGGCGCGCACGTGCCTGACTTGGGTGAGGGTGCAGGCCTGGGTTTGGCCATCGTGGCGCGTTTCGCAACGCTGATGCCGGCTGCATTCACGCTGGGGCCAGCGCCGCAAGGGCCAGGTTTGTGCGCCACCTTGGTGTTGGCACGCCAACGTCACGAGCCTGTCACGCCGCCCACCTAGAATGACCACATGCGCGTTTTGCCCAGCCTGTTGTTCACGCCTGCTTTGCGTTGCAGCTTCGCGCTTTTGCTTCTTGTGGCCGCGCCCGCACAGGCAGCACGGCCCTTTGTCACCGACGACGCCCGCATCACCGCCGAGGGCAGCTGCCAGCTGGAGAGCTGGGTGCGCAGCTACAGCGCCAGCCAAGAGTTCTGGGCACTGCCGGCTTGCAACCTGGGCGGCAATTTAGAGCTCACCTTGGGCGGCGGGCAGGCCCGCAACACAGGCGAGCCGCTCACCACCGACACGGTGCTGCAGTTCAAAACCATTGTTCAACCCTTGCGCACCAACGGCTGGGGCTGGGGCCTGGCCGCAGGCACGGTGCACCACCCCGAGGTGCGCCCTGGCCCCAACCAACTGGGCAACCAGTATGTGTACGCACCCTTCAGCGCCTCGTTTGACAACGACCGCTGGCTTGCCCACCTCAACGTGGGCTGGTTGCGCGACAAAGCCAGCAGCCAAGACCGCATGACCTGGGGCTTGGGCACGGAGTTTGCCAGCAGCCCAAGTTTTTCTTGGGTGGCGGAAACTTTTGGCGACGACAAAGCCCGCCCTTACTGGCAGGCCGGTTGGCGCGTTTTCGTTGTGCCTCAGCGCTTTCAGCTCGACTTCACCTTTGGCCAGCAAGCTGGTGGTGACCCCGCCTCGCGCTGGCTGTCTCTGGGCCTGCGTTACACCCCCGGCCCTTGGTTTTGACGCCTGGGCCTGAGGCTACCCACCTGTTGTGATGTTTGACCTGACAAGGTGCGGTTCATCGCGCCTGCGCGCGATAATCGGCGCTTGATGGCGGCCATCCCGGCTGCTTTGCGGATGTGCCTGCCCATGCTTTTCTTTGACCGAGTTTTGCGCCCAAGCACGCTGTGGGTGATGGCTGTTTTGAGCCCCTGTGCAGCAGCCTTGGCCCAGCCGCTGGTCAGCGATGTGCGCGTGTTTCAGGGCACCGTGGTGCTGCCTGCCGACCAAAGCGAGGTGGTGAGCATGCCCTTGCCGGGCGTGGTGCAGCGCGTGCTGGTCACCCCCATGAGCGCGGTGCGCGCTGGTCAGCCGGTGGTGCGCGTCATCAGCCCAGCGCTGGTGGAAATGCAGCGTGAGTGGGTCACCGCCCACACCCAGGCCCGCCTGGCGCAGGCCACCGCCGCACGCGATGAGGCCTTGTTCAACGAAGGCCTGGTGGCCCAGCAGCGCCAGCAGGCTTCGCGCGCCCAGTTTGAAATGGCTGATCTGGCTGCGCGTGAACGTCGCCAGGCTTTGCGCCTAGCCGGTGTGAGCGACGAGGCCTTGCAGCTCTTGGTGAGTAGCTCGGCGCCTGCCGCTGCCAGCGGACAGGCCACGGCGGAAGCATCGCCTGCTTTGCCTTCGGGTTTGCCGGCCGCTTTGGAACTCAAAGCGCCAACGGCCGGCACGGTGCTGGAGGTGCTGGCCCTGCCTGGGCAGCGCTTGGAAGCCGGCGCGCCGGTGGTGCGGCTGGGGCGTGTGGACAAGTTGGTCATTGAGCTTCAGGCCACCCAAGCGCAGTTGGCCGGTTTGCGCGTGGGCGACGCCCTGAGCGTGGACGGCTGCCAGCGCCCTGCCCGCTTGAGCGCCATCGGTCGAGAGCTCAACAGCGCCACGCAAAACGTGATGATGCGTGCCGAGCTCAGCGGCCGCGACGACTGTTTGCGCATCAACCAGTTTGTCACCCTGCGCTGGCAGCGCGCGGCGGGTCGCTGATGCTTGAGCGCTTGATAGGCTGGTCGTTGTCCCAGCGCTTGTTGGTGATGGTGGCCACGTTGGGCCTGGTGGTGGCGGGCTGGGTGGCGTTCAAAGACCTGCCGATTGACGCGTTTCCGGATGTTTCGAGCACCCAGGTCAAGATCATTCTCAAAACCCCGGGCATGACCCCCGAAGAGGTGGAGTCGCGCGTGGTCATCCCCATCGAGCAAGAGCTGCTGGGCTTGCCGCGCCAAACCATTTTGCGCTCGCAAAGCAAGTACGGCATTGCTGACATTACCTTAGACTTTGCTGACGGCACCGACATTTACTGGGCCCGCGCGCAGGTCAACGAGCGCTTGAGCGGTGTCTTGCAAGACCTGCCCCCAGGCATCAGCGGCGGGTTGGCGCCCATCACCACACCCTTGGGCGAAATGTTCATGTTCACCATCGAGGGCGATGCGCCGTTGGTGGACAAGCGCACCGTGCTCGACACCCTCATTCGCCCACAGCTGCGCAGCATTCCTGGCGTGGCCGACATCAACTCGCTGGGCGGTTACGCGCGCGCTTTTGAGGTGGTGCCTGACCCTGCAGCTTTGGCAGCGCGGCGGGTGTCGCTCGCGCAGTTGCAAATCGCCTTGGCCGAGAACAACCGCAATGACGGGGCCGGGCGCTTGAACAGTGGCGACAACTCCTTGTTGGTGCGCAGCGACGGCAGCGTGCGCAGCCTGGACGATGTGCGTGCCATGGCCATCACCTCGCACCACGGCCAGGCGGTGCGTGTGGGCGATGTGGCGCAGGTGCGCATGGGCAGCCTCACCCGCTACGGCGCCGTGACGCAAGACGGCCGTGGCGAAGCGGTGCAGGGCCTGGTGCTGGGCCTGCGCGGTGCCAATGCGCAAAAGGTGGTGCACGAGGTGAGCGCGCGTTTGGCGCAAATCAGCAAAACCTTGCCGGCTGGTTTGTCGGTGAAGGTGTTTTACAACCGCGGCGAGCTGGTGGAGCGTGCGGTCAACACGGTGGCCAAAGCCCTCTTGGAGGCCATTGTGTTGGTGCTGGCTTTGCTGCTTTTGTTCTTGGGCAGCTGGCGCGCGGCGTTGGTGGTGGCGGTGATTTTGCCGCTCTCGGCCCTGGGCACGTTTTTGTTGATGGACCAGTTTCATTTGTCGGCCAACCTGATGTCCTTGGGCGGCTTGTCGATTGCCATTGGCCTGCTGGTGGACGCTGCTGTGGTGGTGGTTGAAAACCTACAGACCCGCAGCACAGGCCCGCTAGGCTCGCGCTTGCAACTCAGCGATGTGCTCGCTGCCACGCGCGAGGTGGCTGTGCCGGTGGTCTCGGGCATGCTCATCATCATGATGGTGTTTGTGCCGCTGCTCACGCTGCAGGGCTTGGAGGGCAAGCTGTTTTCGCCCGTGGCCCAGACCATTGTGTTTGCGCTGGCGGTCTCGCTCTTGCTGTCGCTCACCGTGATTCCGGTGTTGGCTTCCTTGTTGCTCAAAGGCGGGGCGCACCACAGCCCGCGCCTGGTGCAGTGGCTTGAGCTGCGGTACTCGCGTTTGCTGGATGCGGCGCTGGCCCGCACACGCACCGTGGTGACACTTGCCGTGCTGGTGTTGGTGGTGGCCGTGGTGGTGTTCACGCAGGTGGGCAAATCTTTCATGCCCACGCTTGATGAGGGCGACATCATCATGCAGGTGGAGAAAGAGCCCGACATCACCCTGGAGGCCTCGCTGGCCCAAGACGGTGCTTTGCAGCGCAAGATTCTCAGCGCTGTGCCTGAGGTGAAAAGCATTGTCACGCGGGTGGGTGCCGATGAGATTGGCTTGGACGCCATGGGCTTTCAAGACAGCGATGCGTTTTTGGTGCTGCAGCCCCCGCACACCTGGCGCTTTGCCACCAAGGAGGCGCTGGTCGACGAGCTGCGCCGTGTGCTTGACGGCACACCCGATGTGAACATCAGCTTCACCCAGCCCATCGAGATGCGCACGGCAGAGATGCTCTCAGGCGTGCGCGGTGATTTGGCTGTGAAAATTTTTGGCCATGACCCCGCCACCTTGAACCGCCTGGCCGAGCAGGTGGTCAAGGTCTTGCAGAGCCTGCCTGGCAGCGAAGAGGTGATCACCGTCAAAAACGAGGGCCTGCAGTATGTGCAGGTCAGCATCGACCGCGTGGCCGCTGGCCGCTTGGGCCTGTCGGTGGAGCAGATTCAAAACGACTTGCGCGCTTTGCTCGAAGGCCGGCCCGTGGGTGTGGTGATGGTTGAAGGCAAGCGCGTGCCGCTGATCGTGCGCGGCCCCGAGACCCTGCGTTTGACGCCGGCGTTGTTTGCGCAGCTGCAGCTGCCTTTGGCCGATGGGCAGTCAATTGCGCTGAGCAGCCTGGCAAAGCTCGAGGTCACCGAAGGCCCGGTGCGCATCGACCGTGAAGGCTCTTCGCGCATGGCCGTGGTGCGCGCCAATGTGCGTGGCCGCGACCTGGTGGGTTTTGTGGCTGAGGCCAAAGCCGCCGTGGCCCAGCAGGTGCCCCTGCCCGCCGGCGTGCACTTGGCGTGGGGCGGCCAGTTTGAAAACCAGCAGCGTGCTGCCGCGCGCCTCATGTTGGTGGTGCCCGTGGTGCTGGGTGTGATTGTGCTGATGCTGTTTGTCACGCTGGGCAGCGTGCGCCAAGCGCTCTTGGTGCTGGCCAACGTGCCGTTTGCGCTGGTGGGCGGTGTGCTGGCGCTGGCGGTGGCGGGGGAGTATTTGTCGGTGCCGGCCTCGGTGGGTTTCATTGCGCTCATGGGCATGGCCGTGCTCAACGGGCTGGTGCTGGTCAATGGTTTTAACCAGATGCTGGCCATGGGCCTGCCGCTCGACCAGGTGGTGCGACAAGGCGCCATACGCCGCTTGCGCCCCGTGCTGATGACGGCCAGCATCACCGCGCTGGGCCTCATTCCTTTGCTGCTGGCCACTGGACCGGGCTCCGAGGTGCAGCGTCCCTTGGCGGTGGTGGTCATGGGTGGTTTGCTCAGCGCCACCGCCCTGACGCTGGTGCTGTTGCCCATGATGTTCAAACGCTACGGCCTGAGCCGCACCGAGGCACAGCCATGATGTCCACAAGTTTGACCACGCGGATGCCCCCTTTTTGTCAACCGTTCGCGGCGCTGATGTGCGCGTTGGTGCTCACCTTGCCTCAAGAGGCCTTGGCACAAAGCACGGCTGTCACCGCGCCTGCCAAGCTTGCTGGGCAGACCAGCGCGCAGCCGTTGCAGGGTGCTGAAGTGTTGCTCAACTGGCAGCAGATGTGGCCCATCCTGGCCTTGCCCCCGCAAACGGCCACGCGCGATGTGGTGGCGGCCTTGCCGCAGGTCTTGGGTGCACGTGCTGGCATGGCGCTGGCACAAGCCCGGGCCCAGCGTTTGCAAGCCGGCGTGCATGAATGGTCGCTCAAAGCCGGTGCGCAGCGCCGCAGCGACGCCTTGGGCGAGCGCTACACCGACACTGACCTGGGGCTCGAGCGTGGCGTACGCACCCCAGGCAAAGCCCGCACCGACCGGTCTTTGGGTGAACTCGGTGTGAACGCAGGCCAGATGGCGTATGCCGATGTTTGGCACGAAGCTGTGCGCGCCCTGGTGCAGGATTGGTACGAGGCCCAGCGCGCACGCGCCACGGCCCAGGTGCTGGCCAGCCAAGCAAGCGTGGCGCAAACGTTGCTCAGCGTGGCGCAGCGCCGCGTGAAAGCGGGTGACGCCGCGCGCATCGACGAGATGATGGCTGCGGCCGAGGTGTCCCGCGCCTTGGCCGCTTACCAGCATGCCCAGGGCCGCCTGGAGGTGCTGGTGCAGGCCCTGCGCCTGCGCTACCCAGGCTTGGTGCTCGATGCCCTGGCTTTGCCCGGCATAGGGGCTGCCAACCCCGCTGTGGATGCAAACCCAGGCACACAAGCTTTGCCGGTGCTGCCCGACGACGACGCGGTGTGGCTGGCCCGTATTTTGGCCGACAACCACGAGCTTGAACTTGCCCAAGCCGAGGCCGAGTTGGCCCGTGTGCAAGCCCAGCGTGTGCAGCTAGAAACCACGCCCGACCCCGTGCTGGGCGTGCGCGCCGCGCGCGAGCGCAACGGATCCGAGAACGTGCTTGGCCTGTACCTCACCCTGCCTTTGTCGGGTGCCTTGCGCCAGGCTGATGCGCGCGCTGCGCTGGCCCAGGCGGATGCGGCCAGCCAGCGCCTGGCTTTGACGCGTCAGAGGGTCGAGACCGCGGCCCGTCGCGCGGTGATGGAGGTGCGCCAACAGCGTGGTGTGTGGGAACGCCAGGTGGCGGTGCAGCAGGCCATGGCCCAGGTGGCCGAGCTGTCTGCCCGGGCCTACGCCTTGGGCGAGGTGAGCCTGAGCGAATCGCTCCAGGCCCGCCGCTTAGCGCTGGAGGCCAGCTTGGCAGCCCAGGCCGCGCGGTGGGACGCGCTGGAAGCCATCAGCCGCTTGCTGGTGGACGCGCACCAACTCTGGCCAGCCGACGAGCACTGAGCCCAGCTGCTTCCTGCGAGACCTTAAGCTGGGTGGGTTGATGATGAAATCGGGCCTGAGCCCTTTAGAACGTTGATGTTGCAGCTATCAAAACAATAGCGTCACACATCGTGCCCGGGGTTCTCGCGTGCGAGCTTGCGCAGCAAAGCCGGCCAGGCCAGTGCGGCACCTTGGCCGTTGGTGGCGGTTTTCATGACCTGCTGCATGCCTTGCAAGATGTGCGGGTTGACGTGCACCAGCTCCCCGCCGCTTTGTGCATCCACCTGAATGCGGCAGGTGTTTTCAAAGATGTACATGCTCAAAAACGCCTCGGGAATGCTTTTACCCACCGTCAGCAGGCCGTGGTTGCGCAGCATCAGGTAGTGGGCGTGTCCCAGGTCGGCTTGCAGGCGCGGCTTTTCCTCGTCGCGCAGGGCCACACCCTCGTAGTCGTGATAGGCCAGTGAACTCAGCACAAAGGTGGACTGTTGGCTGATGGGCAGCACGCCGCACTTTTGCGCGCTCACCGCCACACCCGCGCGGGTGTGGGTGTGCAGCACGCAGTTGGCGTCTTCACGCACGCTGTGGATGGCGCTGTGAATCACAAAACCAGCCGGGTTGACGGGGTAGGGCGAGTCCAGCAGCTTGTTGCAATCTTGGTCCACCTTCACCAGGCTTGAGGCCGTGATTTCATCGAACATCAAGCCGTAGGGGTTGATGAGAAAGTGGTGGTCTGGCCCTGGAATGCGCGCGCTGATGTGGGTGAACACCAGGTCGGTCCAGCCGTACAGGGCAGCTAGCCGATAGCAGGCCGCGAGTTCGCAGCGCAGCGCCCATTCTTCAGCGCTCACCTGGTCTTTGACGTTGTGCATGTGTGTCTCCTTTTTTAGCGCATTGTGCCTGCTTGCGGGGCTTCAAAGTGTCACTTCTGCGCTGCTTGATCACCAGCTGCTGGTTGTCTGCAGCGCTTGTCATGCGCCTGGTGTTTTTGAGCGCGGCCGAGGCGCGGTGGCTTGTTCGAGCCGCTGCAAAAACAGCATGGCGTGCTCGGTGCTGTCGCCGCACATCTCGCTGGAGGGCTGCAAGCCGGCGCACACCGCGGGTCGGTCGGCCTGGGTGAAGATGCGGCAGCGCAAGGTGGCGTCCAGGTGCACGCAAGGCTGATCTGCAGGTTTGCCCAGGGGCAGCCCGGCTTGCAGCACCTGGCCGTGTTCATCGCGCTGTGGCGGGATGGGGCTGGAGATGCTGGGCGCGGTGCAGCAGGCCCCGCAGTTGGGCCTGCAGTGGATGCGGGTGCGTTCGGATGCGCTTGCGGGCGCTTGGGGTTTGGGTGGGTCAGACCTTGAGCTTGCTATCAATTTTGTAGCTTTTTTGTCATGTGTTACGGGGCTTCAGACAGGATTTGACCATGCGCTCGCGGGCCTGTCTGCACAAAAACTGCGCAGCTTCGGTAAAATCACGCCTTTAATTGCGCCTTTGTGCGCCCTCTGGCGTTCTGCCTTGATGCGACCCCTATGCTTTACCCCCAAGTTTTCGATGTGATTGTTGTCGGCGGCGGCCATGCCGGGACCGAGGCCGCCCTGGCCGCAGCGCGCATGGGCTGCAAAACCTTGCTGCTCTCGCACAACATCGAAACCCTGGGGCAAATGAGCTGCAACCCCTCGATTGGCGGCATTGGCAAGGGCCACCTGGTCAAAGAGGTGGATGCGCTCGGTGGCGCCATGGGCATCGCCACCGACGAGGGCGGCATCCAGTTCCGTATTTTGAACAGCTCCAAAGGCCCGGCTGTGCGCGCCACCCGCGCCCAGGCTGACCGCATTCTGTACAAGGCCGCCATCCGTCACCGCCTGGAAAACCAGCCCAATTTGTGGCTCTTCCAGCAGGCGGTGGACGACCTGATGGTCGAGAGCGATGGCCAGGGCGAGCGGGTGGTGGGCGCGGTCACACAAGTGGGCGTGCGCTTTCGCAGCCGCACCGTCGTGCTGACCGCCGGCACATTTTTAGACGGCAAGATCCATGTGGGCTTGAACAATTACTCGGCCGGCCGCGCGGGCGACCCGCCAGCGGTGAGCCTGAGCGCGCGCTTGAAAGAGTTGCAGCTGCCCCAGGGCCGCCTGAAAACCGGCACGCCACCGCGCATAGACGGGCGCAGCATCGATTTTTCCAAGTGCATCGAGCAGCCGGGCGACGGCATGCCCGGTGGCATGAGCCCGGATATGCCGGTGTTCAGCTTCATGGGCAGCGCGGCCATGCACCCGCAGCAAATGCCCTGCTGGATCACCCACACCAACGAGCGCACGCACGAGATCATCCGCTCCGGCTTCGACCGCAGCCCCATGTTCACCGGCAAGATTGAAGGCGTGGGGCCGCGTTACTGCCCCAGCGTGGAAGACAAAATCAACCGCTTTGCCGACAAAGACAGCCACCAGATTTTCCTGGAGCCCGAGGGCCTGACCACCCACGAGTTCTATCCCAACGGCATTTCCACCAGCCTGCCATTTGACATCCAGCTCGCCTTGGTGCGCAGCATGGCGGGCCTGGAAAACGCGCACATTTTGCGCCCGGGCTACGCCATTGAGTATGACTACTTTGACCCGCGCTCGCTCAAAAGCAGCTTCGAGACGCGCCAGATTGGCGGGCTGTTTTTTGCCGGCCAAATCAACGGCACCACCGGGTACGAAGAGGCGGCAGCCCAGGGCTTGTTTGCCGGGGTGAACGCTGCGTTGCAGGTACGCGCCATGTTGTCGGGAGGTGGGTTTGGTGGCTTGTCTGCGGCTGATGCTCAGGGTGCCACCAGCAGCGCCTCGGCCATGGCAGCGGCCAGTGCAGCCGGGTCGTGCACGTACACGGGCGATGCTTGGCTGCCGCGCCGCGATGAAGCTTACCTGGGTGTGCTGGTGGACGACCTGATCACCAAGGGCGTGACCGAGCCTTACCGCATGTTCACCAGCCGCGCGGAGTTCCGCCTGCAGCTGCGCGAAGACAATGCCGACATGCGCCTGACCGAAGTGGGTCGCCAGCTGGGCCTGGTGGACGACGCGCGCTGGGAGTCTTTTTGCCGCAAACGCGACGCTGTTTCACGTGAAACAGAGCGCCTCAAATCCACCTGGGTGAACCCGCGCAACGTGTCCGCCGCGGAGGCTGAGCGGGTGCTGGGCAAAAACATTGACCACGAATACAACCTGTTTGATTTGCTGCGCCGCCCAGATGTGACTTACACGGGCTTGATGTCTTTGGAAGAAGGGCGTTTTGCCCCTCAGCCAGGCGTGGCCGCAAAAGAAGACCAAGCTGCTGGCCTGGCGCTTGCTGCAGATCTCCCTGCCGGCACCCTTGGCGCTAAGCCTGCGACAGCCCCCGAGGTTTCACGTGGAACACTGGGTGAGCTCTACGCGCCGGTGGTTGAGCAGGTGGAAATTGCCGCCAAGTACTCAGGCTACATCGATCGCCAAAAAGACGAGGTGCAGCGCGCCTCTCACCTAGAGGGCATGAAGTTGCCCGCCGACTTGGATTACATGCAGGTGTCGGCCCTGTCCATTGAGGCTCGGCAGCGCTTGCAAAAACACCGCCCGGAAACTTTGGGTTTGGCCTCGCGCATGTCGGGCATCACGCCAGCCACCATCTCTTTGCTGATGATTTATCTGAAAAAAGGTGGCTTCAAGGGGTTTGCCAAACCGGCAGAAGAGGTGGCCTGAGTATGGGTGAGATGACCCTGGTTCGCGGCTTGACCGAGCTTGGCTTGGTGTTGCGCGCCGAGCAGATCAGCCAGCTCTTGGATTACCTGCGCCTGATCCAGAAATGGAACAAGGTGTACAACCTCACGGCGGTGCGCGACCCGGCCGACATGCTCACCCACCACTTGCTCGACAGCCTTTCGGTCATTGAGCCTTTGCGCCGTTACCTCGCCATGCGTCGGGCGGGTTGGGTTGGGTCTGATGCTGGCTTGGTTGCGAGTGCTTCTGCCAACGTGTCTGCGCCTCTCAAGGCGGCCATGACACGCGCCGAGGTGGCCTTGCCGGCTGATGCTGCACCTAAGCACGCTGGCCCTGAGTGGCAGCTGCTGGATGTGGGTTCTGGCGCTGGCCTGCCAGGCGTGGTCATTGCCATTTGCTGTCCCGAGGTGGCGGTGAGCTGTGTGGACACGGTGGCCAAGAAGGCAGCCTTTGTTCAGCAGGCGGCCCTCTCGCTCAAGCTGCCCAACCTGCAAGGCGTTCATGCGCGGGTGGAGTCTTTGACGCAGCCTTTCGATGTCATCAGCAGCCGCGCTTTCGCCTCCTTGCAAGACTTCACGGCTTGGTCCAGTGGCGCTTTGGCTGAAGGTGGCGTGTGGATGGCCATGAAGGGCAAGCACCCAGGCGACGAGTTGGCCCAACTCAAGGGTGCGGATGTGTTTCACGTGGAACAGCTGCACGTGCCCGGCCTGGACGCTGAACGCTGCCTGATCTGGCTCAAACCCACCGCCAGTACGCCCACTTCGCCCACCCAGTAAGGCGCAGGTGCGCCGGGCAAACCAAGGCTAGCCGTGCCTGCGGCGACGGCGATTCTGGGGTGTCTGGGTAAGTGGCGTAAACTCAGGCCAACTTCAGTGGCTCATTCCATGTTTGGCATTGCAGATTACGGTGCTTTTGTCGCCGCAGTCCTCCTCTTTTTGTTGATTCCTGGCCCAGGCAACCTGGCCCTCATCACCTCCACCGGCAAGGGCGGGGTGAAGGGTGGCTTGGCCGCTACCTTGGGGGTGATTCTGGGTGACCAAGCCTTGCTGTGGATGGCCGTGGCGGGTGTGTCGGCTTTGCTGGCGGCTTACCCCAGTGCTTTTCATGCCGTGCAGTGGCTCGGCGCGGCTTACTTGGCCTGGCTGGGCGCGCGCATGCTGCTGGCCAAACCCGGGGACGCGCCCGTGCTCAACATCCGCGTGGGGCAGTATTTGCGCCAAGCGTTTTTCATCACCTTGCTCAACCCCAAGGCGATTGTGTTTTACATGGCGTTTTTCCCGCTGTTTGTGAACCCACAAACCCACCAGGGCGCCATCACATTTGTGGCCATGGCATTGACCATTGCCGCGTTGACGTTTGGCTATGGTTTGACGCTGGTTTTGCTGGTCAAAGGCTTGGCCCAGCGCATGCAAGCCAGCCCGCGTGTAGGCCAGGTTTTGGAAAAAATGGCAGGCTTGTGTTTGATTGGTTTTGGCTTGCGCCTGGTGAGCCGCTGATGCAGCCACCCAAGCCCCAAACACAGGCCAGGCTTACGCCGCCACCAGCTAGAACATCGAGGTAGAACAATGGCAAAAATTTTCTGTGTGGCCAACCAAAAGGGTGGGGTGGGCAAGACCACCACCGCCGTGAACCTGGCCGCCGGGCTGGCCAAGGTCGGGCAGCGCGTGCTCTTGGTTGACCTGGACCCCCAGGGCAACGCCACCATGGGCTCAGGCATCGACAAGCGCGCGCTCGAACTCAATGTGTACGACGTGCTGCTTGAATCTGCCAGCATTGCCGAGGCGCGCAGCCGCAGCGACAAGCTGGGCGCCTGCGCGTACGATGTGCTGGGCGCCAACCGTGAGCTCGCGGGCGCCGAGGTGGAGCTGGTTGAGCTCGAGCGACGCGAAAAGCGCCTCAAGCAAGCCATTGCCGCGGTGGACGACCAGTACGACTTTGTGCTGATTGACTGCCCGCCGTCGCTCTCTATGCTCACCCTCAACGGCTTGTGCTCCGCGCACGGCGTGATCGTGCCCATGCAGTGCGAGTACTTCGCGCTCGAAGGCCTGACCGATTTGGTCAACACCATCAAGCAGGTGCACGCCAACCTCAACCGCGAGCTGCAACTCATTGGCTTGCTGCGCGTCATGTTTGATCCGCGCATTACCTTGCAGCAGCAGGTGAGCGAACAGCTCAAGGCCCACTTTGGCGACAAGGTCTTCAACACCGTGATTCCGCGCAATGTGCGCCTAGCCGAAGCGCCCAGCTACGGCCTGCCCGGTGTGGTGTTTGACCCGTCTTCCAAAGGCGCGCAAGCCTTTGTGGCCTTCGCGCAAGAGATGGTCGACCGCATTCAGGCCATGCCTGCCAAATAACAGCGAAATGACAGCCCGCCAGCCTGCCGTCTTCTTGCTGCCCGGTTTGCACCAGGCTGCGCCGCAGGCCTTTCATGCCTGGGCAGCGCAGGGCGCCAGTTGGGTGGCGCAGCACGAGCATGCACGCCCGCTGCGCGGCGATTGGCTCATGCAGTTGGAAACCTCGGTCTTGTCCGCACGCACCGAGGTGCTGCTGGTCGCCCACGGCCTGGCCTGCTGGTTGGTGGCCTCGTGGGCCCAGGTCTCGCAGCACACGCAGGCCGTGCAAGGGGCTGTGCTGGTCAACCCGCCAGACCTCCAAATACCCGCTTTGCAAGCCCAGCTGCCCAGCTGGCAGCGCATTGCCTTGCAAGCCCTGCCGTTTGAGGCCGTGGTGCTGAGCCTGTCTCACGCAGAAGTGTGTACGGCAGAAGTTTCTACTGCAGAAGTTTTAGGTGCGAACACGCAAGCACACCTGCCCGATAACAAGGCGACAGAACCAGCCACTTGCCACAGCGCACAAGACGTGCCGCACCACCGCCATGTGGCCCGAGCTTGGGGCGCGCAACATCTGCTCATGCATGACTTGGACCTGGCGCTGCTCCAGGCCACATGCCAACGTTTGAAAGAGGAAACTTATGGTCACTAAAAAACCCAAAGGTTTAGGGCGCGGTTTGGAGGCCTTGCTCGGCCCCACTGTGGCTGATGCCATCGAGCCTGCGGCCCCCGTGCCGGGCGCACCCAGCGAGCTGCTGCTCATCGACATGGTGCCTGGCGTGTACCAGCCACGCACCCGCATGGACGAAGGCGCGCTCTACGAGCTGGCCGAGTCCATCAAGGCGCAAGGCATCATGCAGCCGATTTTGGTGCGCCGTTTAAGCGACGACGATGCTCTCAAAATGAGAGCGCAACAGCAAGACGTGGCAACGGCTGGATGCACAGAACCCTTGTACGAGATCATCGCCGGTGAGCGGCGTTTTCGCGCGGCCAAATTAGCTGGCCTGGACCGCGTGCCAGTGCTGGTGCGCGAGGTGCCCAACGAGTCGGCTGCGGCCATGGCGCTGATTGAAAACATCCAGCGCGAAGACTTGAACCCCCTGGAAGAAGCGCAGGGCCTGAGCCGCCTCATCAAAGAATTTGGCCTCACGCACGAGCAGGTATCGCAAGCGGTGGGCCGCTCGCGCAGTGCTGCCAGCAACTTGCTGCGCCTGCTGAACTTGGCTGACCCGGTGCAAACCATGCTCATGGCCGGCGACCTGGACATGGGCCACGCCCGTGCTTTGCTGGCCTTGGACCGCGCCACGCAAATCACCGCGGCCAACCAAATCACCGCCAAAAAACTCTCGGTGCGCGAGACGGAGAGCCTGGTGAAAAAACTCAGCGCCGAGTTTGCATTGACGCCGCAAAAGCCCAAGAAAGAGAAATCGCGTGATTTGAAGCGCGTGGAAGAAGAGCTCTCCGACATGCTCATGGCCGAAGTGGAGGTGCGTGTGAAAAAACGCGTCAAACGCGGCAGCCGCATTGAAGAAATGGGCGAACTCAGCATCTCCTTTGGCTCGCTTGACGAACTCAACGGCCTGATCGACCGCCTGCGCGGCACGGCGCACTGAGGGTGCTGCCAAGCCCAGACCCACACCAGCGCTTTTTCTGCAGCGTCTGCGCCCCGCAATGGCCTTAAGCATGGCAAACACCTGGCCCCTGCCGGCCTTGCTCACCTGGGCCTTGGCCTGGGGCTTGCATTTGGCTTTGCGCAGCGGCTACAGCTCGCTGTGGTCGCTGGCCTTGCCGATTGCGGTGGGGGTGGTGATGAGCCTGTTGCAGCAACGCATTTGGCGCCGCCTGGTCACCGGCCTGGGCTTTCCACTGTCGTGGATGCTCAGCAGTGGCTTGGGCGGTGACTCAGGCGGCTTGAGTGGCATTGCCTCGTGGGGGTGGCTCGTGCCCCTGGCCGTGCTTGTCGTCATCTACCCCATGAAGGCCTGGAAGGACGCTCCCGTGTTCCCCACGCCCGCCGACGCGCTCAACCAGCTGCCTGAGGCCGCGCCGCTGCCCCCCGGTGCGCGCGTGTTGGATGTGGGTTGTGGCGCTGGCCACGGCTTGCAAGCGCTGCGCCAGGCTTACCCCTTGGCTAAGCTGCACGGCATTGAGCACAGCCGCCCCTTGGCGTGGTGGACCCAACGCCGCTGCCCTTGGGCACGCATTGAGGCGGGCGACATGTGGGCGCAAAATTGGACCAGCTTTGACCTGGTGTACCTGTTCCAACGCCCCGAGACCATGCCGCGCGCTTTTGAGAAAGCGCGCGCGCAAATGAACAAAGGCAGCTGGCTGGTGAGCCTGGAGTTTGCGGTGCCCGATGTCACGCCCACGGCCATTGTGGAGGCTGATGAGAACGGTCGGCCGGTGTACTTGTACCGCCTTTAAATGCCCATGGTTACCGGCTTGCCAGGTTCCTTTTTGGACCGTTTGGGGCTATGATGTACCTTTGTAAAAGGGGATTCACATGGCCATCAACGTTAAATTGTCTGACACCTTGGTTGAGTCTGCCAAGCACTACGGACTGATAGAGCACCGCTCTGTCCCTAAGCAAATTGAATATTGGTCTCAGATTGGCAAGATTGCTGCAGAAAACCCAGACCTGCCTTTCAGCGTCATCCGCGATATCTTGATTGCAGACCAAGAAGAGCCCGTAGGTGAGTACCAGTTTGGCTGATGCGCATCCTTGTTACACCAACGTTTGCCCGTGCCGTTAAAAAGCTGCACGGGCAACACAAAGCCACCCTCGACGAAGCCGTCAGGACCATCGCCACACGACCCGAGGCCGGAGACACCAAAGTGGGTGATTTGGCCGGCGTACAGGTTTACAAGTTCCGCATGGGCAACATGCCGTGTTTGCTGGCCTACAGGGCCATAGATTCAGACACACTCAAGCTGCTGATGGTTGGCCCGCATGAGAACTTTTACCGCGACCTCAAGCGCAGCGAAGCTGGCTAAAGCGCAAACACCTTGCCCGGGTTCATGATGTTGTTGGGGTCCAGGGCTTGTTTGATGGTGCGCATCATGGCCACGGCGCCAGCACCGGTTTCGTCAATCAAAAAGCCTTGTTTGTGCAGGCCCACACCGTGTTCGCCGGTGCAGGTGCCACCCAGGCGCAGGGCGCGCTCCACCAGCCGGGTGTTGAGCCGCTCGGCGGTGTCGCGTTCTTCGGTGCTGTTGGGGTCAATCAAATAGCCCATGTGGAAGTTGCCGTCGCCCACGTGGCCCACCATGAAGTAGGGCAGGCCCGCGTCAATCGCTTCTTGCACCGAGTCCAGCAGCGCTTCGGCCAAGCGAGAAATGGGCACGCACGCATCGGTGGTGATGGCGCGGCAGCCTGGCCGCGATTGGATGCCCGAGAAATACGCGTTGTGCCGCGCGGTCCACAAGCGGCTGCGTTCTTCGGGCGTGCTGGCCCACTCGAAGGAGGCGCCGCCGTTGTCGCTGGCAATCGACTGCACCAGCGCCACCTGCTCTTGCACGCTGGCCGGTGAACCGTGGAACTCCATGAGCATCAACGCGCCTTCGGGCAGCGTGAGTTTGGACTGCTGGTTGACGATGCGCACGGTGTTGTCGTCGAGCAGCTCGCAGCGCGCAATCGGTATGCCCATTTGGATGATGGCAATGGTGGTGTTGACCGCATCGGCCAGCGAGTTGAACGAGCACACCGCGGCCATCACTGCTTCGGGCAGCGGGTAAATTTTCAGGGTGATCTCGGTGATCACGCCCAGCGTGCCTTCGCTGCCCACCATCAGGCGGGTCAGGTCGTAGCCTGCGCTGGACTTTTTCGCACGCGTGCCGGTGCGCAGCACCTCGCCGCTGGCGCTCACCACTTCCAGGGCCAGCACGTTCTCGCGCATGGTGCCGTAGCGCACCGCGTTGGTGCCACTGGCGCGCGTGGCGCTCATGCCGCCAATCGTCGCGTCTGCGCCCGGGTCGATCGGGAAAAACAAGCCGGTGTGTTTGATCTCTTCATTGAGCTGCTTGCGCGTCACGCCGGGCTGCACGGTGACCGTGAGGTCTTCGGGGTTGATGCGCAGCACTTGGTTCATGCGGCTCACATCCAGGCTGATGCCGCCTTGCACCGCCAGCAAATGCCCCTCAAGCGAGGAGCCCACGCCAAAAGGAATCACCGGCACTTTGTGGGCGTTGGCTAACCTCACCACCTCTGCCACGTCGTCGGTGCTTTGCGCAAACACCACCGCGCTGGGGGGGGGCACGCTGAAGGCTGACTCATCGCGACCATGCTGCTCGCGCACCACCAGGGCGGTGGAACAACGCTCGCCAAACCGCGCTTTGAGGGCCTCGATCATCTCGGGGGGCACCGGGCGCTGCGCCACAACGGGCGTGTGGCTGTTGGGTTGCAAATGGCTGGCGTGGGTGGGGGCGTTCATGAGGTCTCCTGGCGCAATCCATGCGCGGGGTCAAGCCTTGCATTATGCGACGCCCTTTGGCCTCGCTGCACAGGGGGCAGTACCTAGGTGACACAGCATCCGGTCTCAACGCAGTGAGGCCATGCACGAGGCACTGCCTTTGCGTTGATTGCACAATACCGGGGTAGACAGACACAGGAACCGCCATGGGAAACCGCCTCACACAAATCGCCACCCGCACCGGAGACGCCGGCACCACCGGGCTGGGCGACAACTCGCGCGTCTCGAAAAACAGCCTGCGGGTGCACGCCATGGGCGATGTGGACGAGCTCAACTCGCACATCGGCGTGTTGCTGTGCGAAGACATGCCAGCGGATGTGCGATCGCTGCTGGTGGAGATCCAGCACCAGTTGTTTAACTTGGGCGGTGAGTTGTCCATTCCAGGCTTTGAGCTGCTCAAGGCCGAGGCGGTGATCGTGCTTGACGAGGCCCTGGAGCGATTCAACGCCGAGCTGCCGCGCCTGGAAGAGTTCATTTTGCCGGCCGGTTCACGCGCCGCCTCGCTGGCCCATGTGTGCCGCACCGTGGCGCGCCGCGCCGAGCGCGCGGTGGTGGCCTTGGGCAACGAAGAAGCCCTCAAAGAAGCCCCACGCCAGTACCTCAACCGCCTGAGCGACTTGATGTTCGTGCTGGCCCGCGTGCTCAACCGCATGAACGGTGGCGATGATGTGTACTGGAAAAGCGAGCGCATGAAAAACGCTTGAAGGCCGCTTCCAGTTAGCCCTGCAGTTCATGGCATTATTCGGCGCATGACTGCCCCTTACGTTCCCCAGATCCGGCTTTATCAAAATTGGCTGCAGCAAGAACGCGGCCTGAGCTTCAAAGATTACGACGCGCTGTGGCGCTGGTCGACCACCGAACTCGATGCTTTTTGGCAAAGCATTTGGGACTACTTTGAACTGCAATCGCCCACCCCGCACAGCGCGGCCTTGGCGGTCAACACCATGCCCGGTGCGGTGTGGTTTGCGGGTGCGCAGTTCAACTATGTGCAGCAGGTGTTTCGACATGTGGACAAGGCACACGCAGCAGGTTTTCCCGCGCTCATCAGCCACAACGAAGCCTCGCTCGAGCAAGGCCTGCCCGCCACCGAGCTGAGCTGGCCCGAGCTGCGCCGCCAGGTGGCCTCGCTGGCTTTGCATTTGCGCGCGCAAGGCGTGCAAAAAGGCGACCGCGTGGCCGCTTACCTGCCCAACATTCCTGAGGCCATGGTGGCCTTCATGGCGGTGGCCAGCCTGGGCGCGGTGTGGAGCATATGCGCGCCCGACATGGGCACAGCCGCGGTGCTCGACCGCTTCAAACAAATCGAACCCAAGGTACTGATTGCGGTGGACGGCGTGCGCTACGGCGGGCGCGAGATGGACCGCCGCGGCGTGGTGGCCGAGATGAGTGCGGCCCTGCCCACGCTCACCCATGTGGTGGTGCACGAGGCCCTGGGGCTGGGTGGCTTCAAGGTGACAGTTGCTAGCAATTCAGAAGCAGACTACCAAGTATTTGCAAGGGCTACCGAGCGAAACGACGCGCAAGTACAAAGCTTTGAGCCGCTGTGGTTGCCCTTTGACCACCCGCTGTGGATTGTGTATTCCAGCGGTACCACGGGCCTGCCCAAGCCCATCGTGCATGGCCACGGCGGCACGGTCATTGTGGCCATGGCTTTGAAGGTCTTGCACAACGACATTGGCTGCAGCTACAGCAGCAACGCCTGGGGCGAGCGCTACCACTGGTACAGCTCCACCGGCTGGGTGATGTGGAACGCGCAAATGAGCGGCCTGCTCAACGGCACCACTTGCTGCATTTTTGACGGCAACCCCGGCGGGCGTACCGTCGACGCGCAAGGCAACAAGCAAGCCCCCGACTGGACCACGCTGTGGCGCTTTGCCGCTGACACGCGCGTGAACTTTTTTGGCGCAGGTGCGGCGTTTTTTGCCAACTGCATGAAGGCCGGCATTGACCTCACCCAATGCGGCGACTTGAGCCGCGTGCGAGCTTTGGGCACAACCGGCTCACCCTTGAGCCCCGAGGTGCAGAACTGGGGCACGGAGCAGTTTAGAAAGATTAACCAATCTGATATCTGGTGGTGCAACATCTCCGGCGGCACCGACTTTGCCGGCGCTTTCATTGGCGGCAACCGCGAACTGCCGCAAATCCCCGGCGAGATGCAGTGCCGTTTGCTGGGCTGCGCCGTGGAGTCGTGGAACGAACAAGGTCAACCGGTCATGGGCACGGGCGACGATGCGGTGGGCGAGCTGGTGTGCGCGCAACCGCTGCCCAGCATGCCGATTTACTTCTGGGGCGACGAAGGCAACAAGCGTTACTTGTCGAGCTACTTCGACATGTACCCCGCAGGCCACGGCCGTCAGCCCGGTGGTGGTGACGCGCCAGCCAGCGCAGGTGCAGTGTGGCGCCATGGCGACTGGCTCAAGCTCATCCCGCACGAAGGCTCGGTGGGCTGCACGATTTATGGCCGCAGTGATGCGACCATCAACCGCCACGGCCTGCGCATGGGCACCAGCGAGTTGTACAGTGCGGTGGAGTCCTTGCCCGAAGTGCTCGACTCGATGGTCGTTGACCTGGAATACCTGGGCCGCGAGAGTTACATGCCGCTGTTTGTGTCTCTGCGCGAAGGTGTGGTGTTGGACGCCGCCTTGAAGGCGCGTTTGAACGACGCCATCAAACAGCACCTCTCGCCGCGTTTTGTGCCCAACGAGATCTTGCACGTGACCGAAATTCCACGCACCCTCACGGGTAAAAAACAAGAACTGCCCATCAAGAAATTGATGCTGGGCCAGCCGCTTGAAAAAGTGGTGAACCAAGACGCCATGGCCAACCCCGCTTGTCTGGGCTGGTACGTGGCGTTTGCGCAGCAGCACCTGGCCAAAACACCGGCCTGATCAGCCCCAGCCCAGCATCATTGGGCAACAAGTGGCTGACCACGCGGCTTAACTGGGTGCTTGCTTAGGCGCGCGCCGCAGGCTCAAGAGCCCTTCGGCAACGAGCAAACCCACGGCCAGCCACACCGGGCCGTAGGTGAACCATTGCGACGGCGCCATGCGCTCGCCCAGCACCCACGCCACGCCCAGCAGCAGCACCGGCTCCACATAACCGAGCAGCCCAAACAGGCCAAAGGGCAGGTGGTGTCCGGCCATCACGTACAGCGCCAAAGCGCTCGCGCTGATCAGCCCCAGGCCGGGCACCAGCCACCACAGCGCCGGGTTGGCGGCCAGGCTCGCACCCACCTGCGCTTGCGTGCAAAGCATCCACACGCCCACGGGCAATGACAGCGCCATGTCCATCCACAAGCCGCCCAGGTGCTCGAGCTTGAAGTGCCGGCGCAGCGCAAAGTACGCCGGAAAGCCCAGCGCCACCAGCACGCTGGCCCAAGAAAACTGGCCTTCGCGCCACAGCTCATGCGCCACCCCCGCGGCTGCGCACCAAGCCGCCAGGGCTTGCCAACGGCTCAAGCGCTCGCGGTAAAACACGCGACCGACCAGCACCATCACCAAAGGCAAGATGAAGTAGCCCATCGACACCTCCAGTGCCATCTGGTGCATGGGCGCCCATAAAAACAGCCACAGCTGCACGCCCAGCATGGCGCTGGACAGGGGCAGCACCAGCCACAGAACAGGCTCATGGCGCAAGCGTTTCAAGGTCTCAGGCACATGGCCCCATGCGCCTGTGCGCCACATGAACAGGCTCATGAGCGGCACGGTCAAGAGCACACGCCAGCCAAACACCTGCTCGCCGCTGAGCGGCCATAAAAGCGTGGCGTAAAAATACATGCTGCCAAACAGGCAAGAGGCCGATACCGACAAGGCCACGCCGCGGGTGATGTTCATCTGCGTTGTTGTGAGGTGTGCATGGCCGCATCTTAAGCCGCAGTGCTGTGGCAAACTGTTCACCACAAGGAGACACACCATGCCCACAAGCCCCAAGCCCAAGCGCGCTCGCCGCATTTGGATGTTGCAAACTGCGCTGGCCGCCACATCGGCTTTGGCGTGTCTTTTGCCAGTGAGCAGCCACGCGCAAACCTTCCCCAGCAAAACCGTCACACTGGTGCTGCCGGCTGCCACTGGCGGCACCACCGACATTGCTGCGCGCATGCTCGCACCCGCCTTGGGCACGGCCCTGGGCCAGTCGGTGGTGGTGGACAACAAAAGCGGGGGCAACGGCGCCATTGCCGCGCAACTTGTCAAGCGCGCGGACCCCGACGGGCACACCTTGCTCATGCAGTACTCGGGCTACCACGTCATCACCCCGCTGGTGAGCAAAAGCTCGCTGGGCTGGGAGCTCTCAGACCTTCAACCTGTGGCCAATGTGATCTCGGCCCCGCAGCTGATTCTGGTGCGTTCGAGCCTGCCCATCCACACCCTGGCTGAGCTCATTGCGTACGCCAAGGCCAACCCGGGCAAGCTCAACTACGCCACCTCGGGCAACGGCTCACTGCAGCACGTCACCGGCGCCATGCTCGAGCAGCAAACCGGCATCCAGATGACCGCCATTCCCTACCGCAGCAGCGGCTTGGCGCTCACCGACTTGCTGGGTAACCAGGTGGACTTGACCTTTGGCACCCCGCCGCCCTATGTGCCCCATATTGTGAGCGGCAAGCTGCGCGCCTTGGCGGTCACCGGCAAGACCCGCTTGCCCAGCCTGCCAGACGTGCCCACCGCCGCGCAGGCCGGCTTGCCGGGGCTGGATGCGTCGTCGTGGTTTGGGGTGTTTGCGCCAGCCAAAACGCCCAAGGCGGTGGTGGACAAATTGAGTGCGGAGATCGCCAAAAGCACCGCCACACCGGCCTTCAAACAACGCGCCATCGAGCTCGGTGCCGAGGCCGACTACATGAACCCGCAGCAGTTGGGCGAGCTTGTCAAACAAGAGGTTTCCCGATGGACGCAGGTGGTCAAAGCCGCCAAGATAGAAGCCGATTAATTTCCACATCCCTAAGACCCTCAAGCAGGAGATCCTGATGACCTCACGTCGAACCTTTGCTGCCCTGGCAGCCACCGCCTGCCTGGCCTTGAGCGGCTGCGCTCATTTGGGCGGCAGCGCCTGGACGACCTTGATTGATGGCGACCAGGGCCTGCAAAACTGGCGCACCTTGGGAGACGCCAACTGGCGTGGCGTGCCCGATGCCAACGGCGGCTCGGTCATGGCCAACCAGGGCAAGTCGGGCTTCTTGGTGTCGCCGGTGAGCTACAAAGACGTCGAAATTTACGCCGAATTTTACGCCTACACCGACACCAACAGCGGCATCTTCATCCGCGCGCAAGACCCGCAAAAAATCACCGCCGACAACGCCTACGAAATCAACATTTGGGACATCCGCCCCGACCCCACCTACGCCACCGGCGCCATCGTGGGCTTTGCCAACGTGCCGGTGCCAACGGTACACACCGCAGGCGGGCGCTGGAACACCTTGGAGATCACCGCCAAGGGCAACTGGATCATGGTCAAGCTCAACGGCGTGGTGACTTCGCAGCTCATCAACAACCAGTTCGCCCAAGGCCCGATTGCCCTGCAATTTGGCCCAGGTGTCAAAGGGGTGACGGGCGGGGCCATCCAGTGGCGCAAGGTCAAGGTGCGCCCCCTGTAAGCAGCTTGCCCCCACGTGACCGAATCAACCTGAACCCCACATGCGAAACCTCACCGACCACCTGAGTCAGTACGCGGCATACCACCGCGACAAGCGCAACATCCTCACCCACCTGGTGGGCATCCCCATGATCGTGCTGGCCATCGTGGTGTTGTTGGCGCGCTGGCAGTGGCCGTTGGCCGGGCTGCTTGTGTCGCCCGCCAGTGTGCTGGTGCTTGTGAGTGTGTTGTTTTACCTGCGCTTGGACCTGCCCCTGGGGGTGCTTATGGGCCTGCTGCTGGCGGTGGTGCACCAGGCCGGGCATGCCATGGCCGCGTGGGCTCTGACGCCTTGGTTGGGCATGGGCGTGGGTCTGTTTGTGGTGGGCTGGGTGTTCCAGTTTGTGGGCCATTACTTTGAGGGCAAGAAGCCAGCCTTTGTGGACGACATCGCTGGCCTGATCATTGGCCCGCTGTTTGTGGTGGCCGAGCTGGTGTTTGCGCTGGGCATGCGCAAAGACCTGCGGCTGCAGATCGAGTCGCGCGTGGGGCCCATCAAAAACACTGGCTTTGGTGCCACGCGCCAGCACGGCTGAGCCGCTGCATCCTCAGTTTGTTTGGCAGCGCACCTAGGCTGCAGGCTGACTGACTTGCTGCTGCAGCCATTGCGCAAACACCGCCAAGGTGCTGGCGTCCTCGCTTTGGCCGAGCGCCTCGTCGCCCTGCTCGGGCATGACCAGGTAGTAAGTACGTCCACTTTTCATGGCGTGGGGGCTGGCCACCACCAGCGCACCGCTGGCAAGTTCGGCCTCAACCAGTAGCTTAGGCACCAAGGCCGCGCCCAAGCCGTGTGCAGCGGCTTCGGCCGTCATGGAAAACAGCTCAAACCGCGGGCCAGAAAGCGGGTTGTTCGGGCTCAAGCCCAACTGCTCAAACCACTGCTGCCAGGCGGTGGGTCGGGTGCTTTGTTGCAGCAAGGGCAAGGCGCTGAGCTGCTGCGCTGTGAGCGCGCTTGGCAAGCCCAGGCGCTGCAACAGCGTGGGGGCACACACCGGCACCACCTCTTCTTCTAGCAAGGCCAGGGCGCGCGTACCGGCCCAGTTGCCCACCTGCTCGGGCGTGCCTGCATACAGAGCGGCGTCAAACTCGGTGTCGGCAAACAAAAAAGGGCGTGTGCGGGTTTCGATGTGCACCAGCAGCTCAGGCTGCAAGGTGGCCAAATGCGGCAAGCGTGGAATCAGCCAGCGGGTGGCAAAGGTGGGTACAGCGGCCAGGCTCAGGCTTCGCCCGCGGCCCTGGCGCGACATGGCGTTGAGCGTGTCGCGCTCCAGCGCTTGCAGCCGCGGGGCAATTTGGCGCGCGTAATCGGCCCCCGCCGGGGTGAGGGCCACGCCGTGGCGGGTGCGCCTGAACAGAGCCAAGCCCAGGTAGCCCTCCAGCGCACTGATCTGGCGCGACACCGCGCTTTGGGTCAGCGCCAGCTCTTGCGCTGCGCGTGTGTAGCTCTCGTGGCGTGCCGCGGCGTCAAAGCAAGCCAAGGCTTGAAGAGAGGGGATGTGGCGGCGCATGGTGTGACAAATATACACACCATGGCTGCATATGGCGGGTGCAGAATCGAAAGTTAATCAATATTTAGCACTTGAAAGCCTTGGTGTCTGCGCAGATGAGCAAAAGCCAAGTTATGCGCTAAGCGCATGGCTGGATGACAAATCCTCGTTTGCCCAGCCTGCCAGTAGCACGTAAGATCACCCCAACTTTTTTGGAGACCCTCATGGCCAACGCCGCTTTTCAATGGAATGACCCGTTTTTGCTCGACCAGCAGCTCACCGACGACGAGCGCATGGTGCGCGATGCTGCCGCTGCTTATTGCCAGGACAAACTGCTGCCCCGCGTGACCGAGGCGTTTCGCAACCAGCAAACCGATGTGGCCATCTTCCGTGAAATGGGCGAACTCGGCCTGCTCGGCCCCACCATCCCTGAAGCCTATGGCGGCCCTGGCCTGAACTACGTGGCCTACGGCTTGATTGCCCGCGAGGTGGAGCGTGTGGACAGCGGTTACCGCTCAATGATGAGCGTGCAAAGCTCGCTGGTGATGGTGCCGATTTTTGAATTTGGCACCGAAGCCCAGCGCCAAAAATACCTGCCTAAATTGGCCACTGGCGAGTGGATCGGCTGCTTTGGCCTGACTGAACCCGACCACGGCTCAGACCCCAACAGCATGATCACCCGCGCGCAAAAAGTGGCGGGTGGCTACAAGCTCACTGGCAACAAAATGTGGATCTCCAACAGCCCCATTGCCGATGTGTTTGTGGTGTGGGCGCGTGAGGTCAGCGAGACCGGCAAGAGCGGCCCCATCCGCGGATTTGTGCTGGAAAAAGGCATGGCCGGTTTGAGCGCGCCTGCGGTGCACGGCAAGGTGGGCCTGCGCGCGTCGATCACTGGCGAGATCGTGATGGACAACGTGTTCTGCCCCGAAGAAAACGCCTTCCCCGAAGTGCAAGGCCTCAAAGGCCCGTTCACTTGCCTCAACTCTGCGCGTTACGGCATTGCCTGGGGCGCTTTGGGCGCTGCCGAAGACTGCTGGTTCCGCTCACGCCAGTACGTGCTGGACCGCAAACAATTTGGCCGCCCGTTGGCTGCCAACCAGCTGATTCAAAAGAAGCTGGCCGACATGCAAACCGAAATCGCGCTGGGTCTTCAAGGCTGTCTGCGTTTGGGCCGCATGAAAGACGAAGGCACCGCGGCGGTGGAAATCACCTCCATCCTCAAACGCAATTCCTGCGGCAAAGCCCTGGACATCGCCCGCCTGGCGCGCGACATGATGGGTGGCAACGGCATTTCCGACGAGTTCGGCGTGGCGCGCCATTTGGTCAACCTCGAAGTGGTGAACACGTATGAGGGGACCCACGACATTCACGCCCTGATTTTGGGTCGTGCGCAGACGGGTATTGCGGCGTTTGCGAACTGATGGTTTCTCGCCTCGCTGGTTGCGCAGACAGGGCTTAGGCGCCTTGCCATCATGCTGCGTGCCCTAGAAATCGGGCAAGCCGTCTAAACCCCATCAGCTGGCGTGCTTTGACAATTCGCAGGCTTGGTGGGCTTGGCGGCTTTTATGATGTGTCTTCGCTTGAGACTCGTCTCGGCTTTTCTGTGTGGTGGCTGAGTTGGGGTGAGGGCGGGGGCCTCAGAGGAGCTTCGCTTTGCCACATCGGCCCCCACCCTCACCCCAACTCAGCTGCGAAGATGTTGGGTACTCCAGGATGAAAAGCCCAAGGGCTTGTTCATGAACACGACTTCACTCAGCGGCGTAAGTTAGGAGGATTCAGAAAGAGATAAGTGTCTTTTTCTGTATGCAAACAATTCACTTCGCAAGCCGTCAGTGCTGAGGCTGGGGCGCGATTTCTGCGCATTTGGCAGTATGAGCGCCCCGGCCTCAGCACTGATGGCTACCTAGCACGCTAATAAACAAACCAACAAGAACACACAACAAAAAGACAAAGAAAGAACACCATGAGCGACAAGCCCTCCGCCCTGCCCCACATCAAAGTGCTCGACCTCTCACGCGTGCTGGCCGGCCCGTGGTGCACGCAAATCTTGGCCGACCTGGGGGCGGATGTCATCAAGGTGGAGCGCCCCGGCGCTGGTGACGATACGCGCCACTGGGGCCCGCCCTTCTTGCAAGACGCGCAAGGCCAGACCACTGAACACGCGGCTTACTTCACTTGCACCAACCGCAACAAACGCTCCATCACCATCGACATGGCCACCCCCGATGGGCAAGCGCTCATCAAACAGTTAGCGACGCAAAGCGATGTGCTGGTGGAGAACTTCAAGGTGGGTGGCTTGAAGCATTACGGCCTCGATTACGAGAGCCTCAAGGCCATCAACCCACGCCTCATTTACTGCTCGGTCACCGGCTTTGGGCAAGACGGCCCGTATGCCGAGCGCGCGGGCTACGACCTGATGATCCAGGCCATGAGCGGCATGATGAGCATCACCGGCCGCAGCGATGACCAGCCAGGCGGCGGCCCGCTGCGTGTGGGTGTGGCGCTGACCGATTTGTTCACCGGGGTGTACGCGTCGAGTGCCATTCTTGCGGCGCTTGAGGTACGGCACCGCACCGGTGTGGGCCAGCACATCGACATGGCCCTGCTGGATGTGGGCATGGCGATTTTGGCCAACCAGGCCGGGGGCTTTCTCAACACCGGCAAAGTGCCCATGCGCCAGGGCAACAGCCACCCCAGCCTGGTGCCTTACCAAGACTTTCCCACCAAAGACGGCGCGATGCTGCTGGCCATTGGCAACGACGGTCAGTTCAGCCGCTTTTGCGCGGCGGTGGGTCGCTCCGAGTGGGCGCAAGACCCGCGCTTCATGGGCAACCCGCAGCGTGTGCAGCACCGCGAGATTTTGGTGCCGCTCATGAGCGAGCTCACGCGTACCCGTACCACCGCTGAATGGGTAGATTTGCTCGACGACAAGGCCGTGCCTTGCGGCCCGATCAACGACATCGGCCAAGCCTTTGCCGATGCCCAGGTGCAAGCGCGCGGGCTGGCAGTGACGCAGCCGCGCAGCCCTGAGGTGGTGACCAACACCGGCATAGCCGCGATTGGCAGCGTGGCCAGCCCGCTGCGTTTGAGCGACACCCCGCCGGTGCTGCGCCGCGCCCCGCCCGCACTTGGCGAGCACACCGCTGAGGTGCTGGGCGAGTTGGGGCTGGACGCCAACGCCATTGCCAAACTGAAAGCCAGCGGCGTGGTGTGAGTGCGGTGCGTGGCGTGCACGTCTGGCAAGATGCTGGGCATGCCACGCCACCTGCCATCCCACCCGTCACTTCACCTGTCACGCACCTTTGGGCACATGTGCCAACGCTTGGGGGCTGGTTTAGTTCGCCACATGCCAAGTTGTCGCCTGCCTCGGGGCCTGTGGGCTGCACTGGCGCTGGGCATCCTGAGTGCTTGCAGCACCACGCCAACTAGCCCGCAAGCGTTTCAGATCGGCTTGTTTGGCGACACCGGCTACAACACGTTTGAGCAACAAGCCTTGCCGGGTTTGATGGCCGACATGAACCGCGAGCCTTTGGCGTTTGTGGTGCACGATGGCGACTTCAAAAGTGGGGGCGGCATTTGCAGCGATGCGGTCTTCACCCAGGCTTTGAATTTTTTCCAAAGCTCAGTGCATCCTTTGATTTTTGTGCCGGGCGACAACGAGTGGACCGATTGCCACCGCGCCAGCAACGGCAGTTTTGACCCCTTGGAGCGGCTCGCAAAGTTGCGCGAGATGTTTTTTGCCAGCCCTGAATCTTTGGGCCAACGCACCCTCAAGCTCGAGCGGCAAAGTGAGCAGGCCAGCGTAGAGCCCACCTGGGCGCCTTACCGCGAGAACGTGCGTTGGGTGCAAGGCGGTGTGATGTTTGTGGGCTTGAACCTGCCGGGCTCCGACAATAATTTTCATGGCAGCACGCGCGGTGGCGGCCCCTCGGACGAGTACCTGGCGCGCTTGCCCATCACGCGGGCCTGGTTGGCGCAATCGTTCGCGCTGGCGCGTGCGCGCAACATGGCGGGCTTGATGTTGGTCATCCAGGCCAACCCGGAGATTGAGGCCTTCAACCAAGGCAAGGGCCATGAGGGCTACCGCGCATTCCTCACCCAGCTGCGTGAAGAAGCCCAGCGCTTTGCCAAGCCCGTGGTGCTGGTGCACGGCGACACGCACCGCCAGCAAATCAACCAGCCGCTCAAAGATGCGCAAGGCAACACCGTGCCCAACTTCACGCGGGTGGAAACTTATGGCTCACCCTTCATGGGTTGGACCCGTGTGACCGTGGATGCGCAAAGCCCCAGCGTTTTTAGCTTTGAGCCGCGTGCTTACAGCCCGCAGCGCTAGAAAATTGATAGCGCGCTAAGGCTGTGGGGTGTGATGCTCATCAGTGGCGCAAGAGGCATGCAAAGAGATTTGCCTTGAAACGCAATGCCACGCGCAACGGCACAGTGCGTTGGGCTTGAACTAACCAGCCT
Source organism: Hylemonella sp. UBA6679 (assembly GCA_002454975.1). Classification (GTDB taxonomy): domain Bacteria; phylum Pseudomonadota; class Gammaproteobacteria; order Burkholderiales; family Burkholderiaceae_C; genus Hylemonella. Next base: position 23,963 of record DKJZ01000042.1, on the reverse strand, counting down.
GAGCTCAGAGCGGGTGTTCGGTGTAGAACTTGCCGCCGTGGTACAGCAAAGGTGCGGCGCCGCTTTGGTGGCTGCAGTGCTCCACCTCGCCGACAAAAATCACGTGGTCGCCTTCGGTGTAGCGACTGCGGTTGAAGCATTCAAAGCTGGCCACCGCACCGTGCAACAGGGGCGCACCGCTGCGGCCAAGCTCGTAGGGCACACCGGCCCAGCGGTCGGCGTCTTTGGAGGCAAAGGTCAGTGCCAAGGCTTGCTGCTCGGCCGACAAAATGTTGATGGCGTAATGCGTGACATCGCGCAAAACCGCCATGCTCGCCGCGTTTTGCGACAGGCTCCACAGCACCAAAGGCGGGTTGAGCGACACCGAGTTGAAGGAGCTGGCGGTCAGCCCCACCAAGGTACCGTCGGCGGCGCGCGCGGTCACGATGGTTACCCCCGTGGCGAACATGCCCAGGGCACCGCGAAACGAGGCGGTGTCAAAACTCGGGGCTTGGGCTAGGGTGGGTGGGGCAAGAGACATCGAAGGATTATCCGCTTTCACCCCAAGCGGCGCCTTGCGCGGGCTGAAGCCCGTGCCTTCATCAGGCCCATCCATTCAGACCCTTCATCAACACCATGTATCAAGAGGGCAGCACGGTGCCTTGTATTTGCGCGCTCTTGCCGCGAAACATCGCCACCACCTCGTCGTGCTGGTTACGCACCACGATGTCGTAAATGCCGTGGCGCCCGCTGCGCACCTGCGCTTGCGCGGTGGCGGTGAGCACATCGCCCGCTTTGGCGGGCTTCAAAAACTCAATGCTGCAGCCCGAGGCCACCGTGACTTGGTTGAAGCTGTTGCAGGCAAACGCAAACGTGGAGTCGGCCAGGGTGAAGATGAAGCCGCCGTGGCAAATTTGGTGGCCGTTGAGGTGCAGCTGCTTGATGGGCATGCGCATCACCGCGCCACCTGGCGTGCAGGCCACCAGGGTCATGCCCAAGGTGTCTTTGCTGGCGGTGTCGACCGCAAACATGGCTTGCCCCACGGCTTGGGCCAGGGCATCGGGGTCGGTGGGTGTGGTCATGGGTGTGCTCGGGTGGTTTGTCACATTCTAGGCAGACGCTGCTCAATGGCGCGCGGCGTTTGCTTCAAAGCCCCGCGGCTGGTTTGCAGCGTGTCGACCAAGTAGCGCTCGCTGTGGGTCAGCAGGTCGCGGTAAAGCGCCTCGCACAGCGCGCGGCCCTGCACCCCGGGCCAGTCGGCGGGCAAAAACTCGGCGGGCAAATTGGGGTCGCGCAGCAGCACGCGGCGGTACTCGTGGATGAGCAGGGTGCGCACATAAAACGCTTCGTGCGGCGCCAAGGTGGTTGCGCGCTCGCGCAGCGGGGCAAATCGGCGCACAAACTGCGCCCACATGTGTGCCACCTGCGGCAGCTTGAAGGTCTGGCCCATGATGGCTTGCAGCGGCGCGCTGTCTTGCCCGGGCAGGCTGTGGGCCTGCAGCACGGCCACGGCGTTGTTAGCCCCAGCGCTGCCGATGATGGCTTCGAGCGACGTGCGGTCCACCTGCGGATGCGCAAACACCGTGGGCGAGAGCTGGCCAAAGCTTTGCCACTTGAGCTCGCGGCGCAAATCCTGGCGCTGGCTGGCGCGCATGCGCGGGTCGAGCATGAGGATGGTCCACAGCCCATCCCAGGCGGGCAGCTTGAACTCGTAGATGCGCCGATCAGCATGCAGCACCCGCGCCAGCCCTGGGGCCGAGAGCTGGTAGTAGCTGCGCCGCCCGATGCGCGTCACGCTGAACCACCCATCGGCGGTGAGCCGAAACGCGCTGGTGCGCACCCGCCGTGACGACACCTCAAACAACTCAGCCGCCTCAATCAGGCTGCCCAGCCAAACGGCTTGTTTGCGCGGCGCTAAGGCATCGCCCACCATGGTCATGAGCAGGGAGTTGGCGCGCAACACCAGCCCTTTTTTCAGGGCCAGCAAAGCAGGGTTGGAGATGGCAGCCACGTTTGAAGTGATACAAAGAAAACGATTGTTGGATACATTTTGTATCAATACGATGGTGTTTTGTTGGTTGTATCAGCCATTCTCCAACCCCAACCAACCTGCTTAGCAGCGACCCCAAAGGACACTGGCATGTACGCACAAATGGTGGAAACCGGCAGCACGTCGGTGAAAAAGCTCGAAGCCATGGAGCCGCAAGAGCGCGCGTTTCAAGAGCGCGTGGACGCCGGCATCAAGATCGAGCCGCGCGACTGGATGCCTGCGGCTTACCGCAAGACCCTGGTGCGTCAAATTTCGCAGCACGCGCACTCCGAGTACGTGGGCATGCTGCCCGAGGCCAACTGGCTCACCCGCGCGCCCACGCTCAAGCGCAAAGCCATTTTGATGGCGAAAATTCAAGACGAGGCCGGCCACGGCTTGTACCTTTACAGCGCGGCCGAAACCCTGGGCGTGGCACGCGACGACCTCTACCAAGACCTGCTGGCCGGCAAAGCCAAGTACTCCAGCATCTTCAACTACCCCACATTGAGCTGGGCCGACATTGGCGCGATTGGCTGGCTGGTGGATGGCTCGGCCATCGTCAATCAAATTCCGCTGTGCCGCTGCTCGTACGGCCCGTATGCACGCGCCATGGTGCGGGTGTGCAAAGAAGAGTCCTTCCACCAACGCCAGGGCTTTGAGATCATGACCACGCTGGCACGCGGCACGCCCGAGCAAAAGGCCATGGCCCAAGACGCGCTCAACCGTTGGTGGTGGCCATCACTCGCCATGCATGGCCCGGCCGACGACAAGTCAGCCAACAGCGCGCAAAGCATGGCCTGGAAAATCAAGCGCCATTCGAACGACGAGTTGCGCCAGCGCTTCATCGACCAGACCGTGCCGCAGATCGAGTTTTTGGGCCTGGACTTGCCCGACCCCGATTTGAAGTGGAACGAGGCGCGCGGCCATTACGACTTCGGCCAGATCGACTGGGTGGAGTTTTTCAACGTGGTCAACGGCAAAGGCCCGTGCAACGCCGAGCGCTTGGCGGCCCGCAAAAAAGCCTGGGACGAAGGCGCTTGGGTGCGTGAAGCCCTCAACGCGCACGCCCTCAAACATGCCCCTCAACAAGCCGCGGCCTGAGCCTGCGAACCCACGCACCATGAGCAACACCACATCTGGGCCTCTTTGGGAGGTCTTCATCCGCAGCCAACACGGCCTCTCGCACAAACACGTGGGCAGCTTGCACGCGGCCGACGCCACCGCGGCCGTGCAACACGCGCGCGACGTCTACACACGCCGCAACGAAGGCGTGAGCATTTGGGTGGTGCGCGCCGCCGACATCGTGGCCAGCGATCCAACTGACAAAGACGCCCTGTTCGACCCGGCGCAAAGCAAGGTCTACCGCCACCCCACGTTTTTCCCCACGCCCGAAGGCGTGAAGAACATGTAACGCCATGAACCTTGACTACCTGCTGCGCTTGGGCGACAACGCCTTGATCTTGTCGCACCGCTTGAGCGAGTGGTGCGGCCACGGCCCCGCGCTGGAAGAAGACCTGGCCCTGACCAACACCGCTTTAGACCTGTTGGGCCAAGCCCGCTTGTGGCTTACCTACGCTGGCGAACTTGAAGGCCAGGGGCGCGATGAAGACGCGCTGGCCTATGGGCGCGATGCGCACCAGTTCCGCAACCTGTTGTTGGTGGAGCAACCCAACGGCCACTACGGCAACACCGTGATGCGCCAGTTTTTGTTTGATGCTTGGCACCATTTGTTGCTGGACGCTTTGAGCCGCAGTGCGGATGCACGCGTGGCCGAGATCGCGCAAAAGTCGGCCAAAGAGGTGCGCTACCACCTCGAGCGCAGCAGCCATTTGGTGCGCGCTTTGGGCGACGGCACCGCCGAGAGCCACACCCGCATGCAAGCCGCGCTTGACCTGCTGTGGCCCTACGCGCAAGAGTGGTTCATGGACGACGCGGTGGACCAGGCCTGTGCCGAGCAAGGCACTGCGCCCTTGGCCAGCAGCCTGCAAGCGCCATGGTTGGCGTTGGTGAGCGAGGTCTTGAGTGCCGCCACCTTGACCATGCCCACGTTTGAGGGCCATCAAAAAGGTGGCAAGCGTGGCGTGCACACCGAGCACCTGGGCTACATGCTGGCTGACATGCAGTTCCTGCAGCGCACCTACCCAGGCGCGCAGTGGTGAGCCACCACGCTGAGCACAACGCGATGAGCACCGCGCCATGACAACCCAGGCCCAAGTGTGGCAATGGCTCGATGCGGTCATGGACCCCGAGGTGCCCGTGGTCTCGGTGGTGGATTTGGGCATCGTGCGCGAGATTGCGCTGCAAGATGATGTGGTGAATGTGGTGCTCACCCCCACCTACAGTGGCTGTCCTGCTACGGAAGTCATAGCAAACGACATCACCCTAGCCCTGCAGCAACACGGCTTGCAAGCCAAGATACGCACGCAAATTGCGCCGCCCTGGACCAGCGATTGGATGAGCGCCAAAGGCCGCGAGGCCTTGCGCGCTTACGGCATTGCCCCGCCCGCACACCTCGCACAAGACACCCCGCAGGTGGTGCATTTGCACCGCAGTGGCCCGGCCGTGGCCTGCCCGCTGTGCGGTTCGTCGCAAACGCGGCTGATCTCGCAATTTGGGTCCACCGCTTGCAAGGCGCTTTACCGCTGCAACAGCTGTTTGGAACCCTTCGATTACTTCAAACCGCACTGAGGACTGACGTGCACCATTTCCATGCCCTGACCGTGCAATCGGTCACGCCCCTGACCCGCGACTCGGCGGCCATCACCTTCTCGGTGCCCACTGACTTGCAAGAGACCTTTCATTTCGCGCCTGGTCAGTACCTCACGTTACGCACGCAATTAGAAGGCGCTGAGCTGCGTCGCTCGTACTCGATTTGCGCATCTGCCCAAAGCCAGCAGCAAGGAGGTCCATTGCGCGTGGCCATCAAGCGGGTGAATGGCGGCGCGTTTTCCAACTGGGCGCTCGACAACCTGCAGCCCGGCAGCAGCTTGGAGGTCATGCCCCCGCAAGGCCACTTCACCATGCCCTTGGCGCCTGAGGCCGCTCGCCATGTCTTGTGCGTGGCTGCGGGCAGTGGCATCACGCCAGTGTTGTCCATCATCGAGAGCACGCTCTTGGCCGAGCCGAACAGCCGCGTCACGCTCATCTACGGCAACCGTGCCTCGGGCAGCGTGATGTTCAAAGAAGAGCTCGAAAACCTCAAAGACCGCTTCCTCACGCGCTTGAACATCGTGTGGGTGATGAGCCGCGAGGCGCAAGACATGCCGCTGTTCAACGGCCGCATTGATGGCGACAAAATCAGCCAGCTGCTGCAGCATTTGGTGGACGCTGCCAGCGTGGACACGGCCTTCATCTGCGGGCCGCAAAGCATGATGCTGGCGGCCTCGCAAGCCATGCAAGACGCAGGCATCGACAAAGCGCGCATCAAGGTCGAGCTGTTTGGTACAACGCAAACCGGTGAGCGCGCGCCGCGTGCTGTGGCTGTCAGCGACCAGGGCTGCGAAGTCACGGTGGTGATGGACGGTGCCCAGCGCGTGTTCCACATGCCCAAAGATAAAAACCTGGTGGACGCCGCGCTGGCCCAAGGCATTGAGCTGCCTTACTCGTGCAAGGGTGGGGTGTGTTCGACCTGCCGTTGTAAAGTCACACAAGGTGAGGTGGACATGGACATCAACTACGCGCTGGAAGATTACGAGGTGGCGCGCGGTTTTGTGCTGGGCTGCCAGAGCTACCCAGTGAGCGACACCCTGGTGATTGACTACGACGCCGAACAACATTGAGGAGACACCATGAGCCAGTCTTTTGAGAACTTGCTGTTTGAGGTGCGCGATGGCGTGGCCCGCATCACCCTGAACCGCCCCGACAAGCTCAACAGCTTCACCGTGGCCATGCACCTGGAGTTGCACCACGCCCTGGACGAAGCGCGTGATAACGCCGATGTGCGCGCGGTCTTGCTCACCGGTGCAGGCCGGGGCTTTTGCGCAGGCCAAGACCTGGGCGACCGCGCGGTGGCCCCCAGTGGCACGCGCCCCGATTTGGGCGAGTCTTTGGAAAAATACTACGGCCCCTTGGTGCGCCGCTTGCGCGCCATGCCCAAACCGGTGGTGTGCGCGGTCAACGGTGTGGCCGCTGGCGCGGGCGCCAACATCGCGCTGTCGTGCGACATCGTGGTGGCCTCCACCGCCGCCAAATTCATCCAGCCTTTTGCCAAGCTGGGCCTGGTGCCCGATGCCGGTGGCACGTGGCATTTGCCGCACCTGGTGGGCCGTGCCCGCGCGATGGGCTTGGCCATGTTGGGCACCACCTTGACGGCCGAGCAAGCCGTGCAATGGGGCTTGATTTGGGAGGCCGTGGCGCCCGAGGCTTTGGAAGCGCACACCCAAGCTTTGGCCGCGCAACTCGCCACGGGCCCCACACTAGGTTTTGCGCGCATCAAGCAGGCCATGGACGCGGCCGCGCACAACGACCTGGACACACAACTCAATGTAGAGCGCGATTTACAGCGCGAACTTGGCGCGAGCGATGATTACGCCGAGGGCGTGAAAGCCTTTGGCGAGAAGCGCACGCCGCAGTTCAAAGGCCGATGAAACTCAGGGCACGAAGAGGCCCCAAGCGATCAACGAGACCGCACGACCCCAGGAGACAAGATGCACAGCACCCCCGCGGGCCTAGACCCGATTGAAACCGCCAGCCGCGACGAGATCACCGCGCTGCAAACCCAGCGCCTGCGCCACACCCTTGAGCATGTGTACGCCAACGTGGCGCATTACCGCCAAGCCTTTGACGCCGCGGGCGTGCACCCCAGTGATTTCAAAACCCTGGCGGACTTGAGCAAGTTCCCCTTCACCGTCAAGCAAGACCTGCGCAACAACTACCCCTTCGGCATGTTCGCCGTGCCGCGCACGCAGCTGGCGCGGGTGCACGCATCTTCTGGGACCACGGGCAAACCCACGGTGGTGGGTTACACCCTCAACGACATCAACCACTGGGCTGATTTGGTGGCGCGCTCCATTCGCGCCGCCGGTGGGCGCGCGGGTGATTTGGTGCATGTGTCCTATGGCTACGGCCTGTTCACCGGTGGCTTGGGCGCGCACTACGGCGCTGAGCGTTTGGGCTGCACGGTGATTCCGATGTCGGGCGGGCAAACCGAAAAACAAGTGCAGCTGATCCAAGATTTTCAGCCGCGCATCATCATGGTCACGCCTTCGTACATGCAGGTGCTGTTGGAAGAGTTTGTGCGCCAGGGCATCGACCCGCGCGACACGTCGTTGGAGGTCGGCATCTTTGGCGCCGAGCCCTGGACCGAGGCCATGCGCGCCGAGATCGAAGCGCAAGCGGGCATTGATGCGGTGGACATTTACGGCCTGTCGGAAGTGATGGGGCCGGGCGTGGCCAGCGAATGCGTGGAAACCAAAGACGGCCCAGTGATTTGGGAAGACCACTTCTACCCTGAGATCATCGACCCGGTCACAGGTGAGGTGCTGCCCGATGGGCAAGAGGGCGAGCTGGTGTTCACCTCGCTCACCAAAGAGGCGTTTCCCATCATCCGTTACCGCACGCGCGACCTCACGCGTTTGCTGCCGCCCACCTCGCGCGCGTTTCGGCGCATGGGCAAAATTGTGGGCCGCTCCGACGACATGCTCATCATCCGTGGTGTGAATGTGTTCCCCACGCAAATCGAAGAGATCGTGCTCAAGCAAGGCCAACTCACGCCGCTTTACCAAGTGGTGGTGAGCCGCGAGGGCAAGCTCGACGAGGTCGAGGTCTTGAGTGAGCTGCAGCCCCAGCACGCGCACCTGAGCGCGGACGAGGTCGCCGGCATTGCGCAGCATGTGCAGAGTCGCATCAAGACCTTGGTGGGCATCAGCACCCGTGTGCAGGTGCTGGCACCCGGTGCGATTGAGCGCACCCAAACCGGCAAAGCCCGGCGTGTGGTGGACAAGCGGCCCAAAGGCTAAAGAGCCTGCTGGAGCTGAAGCAACCCTCAGGGGTTGCAAGCATCGCAACGGCTCGGGTCAGCCAGCAGGCCGCTGCTGACCAGGCGTTGTTCTTCAGCACCGCAGGCTTGGCAGCGCCACACCTCAGCCACAGGCATGCGCGTGGGCTCGCCACAGTCTTGGCAGGGCAGGCCCGGTTTTTTTTGCATGACCGTATAACCCGGGGCTGCACAGCTTGGGCATGCCGAGCTTAGCTTGTGAATCAAGTCGTGCAGGGCGCGGCGAATCATGGCCTGGCGCGTGGGGTTGCAAAAAGCACGCAAGTCGTTTTCGGCAAACACCCTGCCGTTGCCAGAAGCCGCCTTAGCTTGCTCAAACGCGGCCAGCAGGCTGGGCATGTCGCTCAGGCCCTTGTGCAGCTGCGTGTGGTCTGCGTGTTCAGGCCGCAGCACTACATGGTGTGAGGGAAATTGAGCCAGCGCAGCAAAACGGCGCAGCTCGTCGATGGACTCCAGCGTTTGGTGCGCGCTTTGCGCCGGCCCACTGGCCCAGGCGGCAACCTCAAGACCGCGGTCGGCGTCGACCCACAGCAAGAGCTCGGTGTTCCACAGCATGATGCCGGCAAACGGGTCGGGGGAAAAGGCCCCTTCGCTGGCCAGGCCCACGCGCGCACCGGTCAGCGCCATGCCGATGGTTGCCTTCTCACGGGCCGCTGCAATTTGTGTGGAGGGGCGCACCACATCGCGCGTGAACGTACCGAGTTGGTCGGTGTCATAGGCTTGTGTGTGCAGCAGGTGGCAGCCCAGCGCGGCCTCCAGATCAGTCCGCACCAGGTCTTGCTTGCCGTGCTGCGTCAAAAACGCAACAGGGTGGTCTTGATAAGCGCTCCCATGCATGCCGCCATGATACGTTTAAGCCAGCATGGCTTGCGCCATGGCGGTGTAAAAGGGGATGCCAACCAGGATGTTCATCGGGAATGTGATGCCCAAACTCAAGCCAAAATAAATTGCTGGGTTAGCCTCGGGAATCGCGTAACGCAGCACGGCCGGCACCACAATGTAGGACGCACTGGCAGACAACACCATCAGCAAGGCGGCGTCGGCCACAGGCATGGACAGCGCCCAGGCCACCGATAAAGCCAAGCTGGCGTGCAACCATGGCGCGCAGACCGCGTAGCCCAGCAAGATGGGCGAAGCTTGGCGCGCGTCCTTGAAGTTTTTCGCCACCATCAGCCCCATGTCAAGCAGGAAGAAGGCCAGCATGCCCTTGAAAAGATCGCCTGAAAACGGTTGCATCATGGCCTTGCCCGATTCGCCGCTGATGAACCCCACAGCCATTGCCCCCAAGAGCAGCAGATGTGTGCCATCGGTGAACGATTCATGAAGAATTTTGCCAATAGGTACGTTACGGGTAATTGCTGGGGCCAAGGCCAGGGTGCCGTTGCCCGCGTGAAGTACCTGCCCGCCTGCCACAGATGTGTACCGAAGCGAATTGGCCAGCAGCACGGCCATCACGATGGCGGGTGACTCCATCAGGACCATGGCCACAGCCATGTGCCCGCCAACGACGAGCCCCGCGCCTTCTAGGAACTGCATGGCAGTCACAAAGGTCACCGCGCTCACAGAGCCGTAGGAGGCTGCAACGGCTGCAGCGTCGTAACGCGCCATGCGTGTTTTAAGAAAAGCGTAGCCCAAAGCAGGCACGATGAATGCCATGGCCATGGCCGCGCCCAGGCTGAGCAGCACGTCCGTGCTAAAGCCAGACTTTGCCAAGGCGAAACCGCCTTTGAGGCCCAAACCCATCAGCAGGTAAAGCGACAAAAATTTGGCAATCGCAGGGGGAATTTCAAGGTTAGAACGCGCTGCTCCTGCAAGCACGCCAAAGACAAAAAACAAGATGGCTGGGTCGATGAGGTTTTGCATGTGTTTCTCCTTGCATGCATCCTAAAAAAACCATCGGACTCTGTAAAATCGATTTTTAACGTAATTTATATAGATAAATATCTATGAATGTCACCTTTCGGCAACTGCGCTTGTTTTTGGCTTTGGCTGAGACCGGAAGTGTGAGCGCGGCCGCCAAAGCCATGCACGTGACGCAGCCCACAGCTTCGATGCAGCTCAAAGAGGTTTCCTTGTCGGTGGGACTGCCCTTGTACGAAGTTGTTGGTAAAAAGATTTACCTCACCGACGTGGGTAGGGAGTTGGCCCTAACTGCCCGGGCAGTGGCCCAGACGTGGGACGCGTTTGCGCAACATGTGGACGCTGTAAAAGGCCTGTCACGCGGTAAGCTGCGCGTGGCCGTGGTGAGCACGGCCAAGTACTTCATGCCGCGTCTGATCGGTAGCTTTTGTAAGCGTCACCCCGAGATTGATGTGTCTTTGGAAATCCTCAACAGGGATGGCGTGGTACATCGCTTGCGTGAGAATTTGGACGACCTCTACATCATGTCCATGCCACCGGCCGACATGGATTTGGGCGACGAAGTGTTCATGCCCAACCCCATCGTGGTGATTGCGCCAACTGCAGACCCGTTGGCCAAACAAAAGAGCGTGACAATGGATGAGCTCGCACAGCGCCGTTTCATCTTGCGCGAAAAGGGCTCTGGCACACGTATGGTGGCCGATCAGTTTTTTAAAAAGATGCGCTTTCGCCCGGACGTGCGACTTGAACTGGGCAGCAACGAGTCGGTCAAGGCTTCGGTGGCAGGTGGTCTGGGTTTGGGCGTTGTGTCTCAGCATGCACTGCACGGGCTTCAGAAAGAGCATGGCGTGACCGCGATTGCGGTGACGGGGTTCCCCTTGCCCTCGGCCTGGCACATCGTGCACCCGGCCAGCAAAAAGCTTTCACCCTTGGCCCAGGCCTTCAAGCAGCACCTGATCAAAGACATCAGCCGCCGTCAAAAGTAGCGAGAGAGTCGTTCCTTAACGCACCAGCAGCACTGGCACGGTGCAGTGGGCCAGCACTTGCGTGGCCACCGAGCCCATCACCAAATTGCCCAAGGCGGAGTGGCCGTGGGAGCCCATGACGATGAGGTCGTGGTTGCCCGTTGCGGCGGTTTTGGCAATCACCTCGCCGGCGTGGCCCACATGCCATTCGCTCTTGGGGTCCAGGCCATGGCGCACCAAAAATTTCGAGGCTGGGCCGATGACTTTTTCTGCCTCGTCGGCGTGGTATTGCTTGACGATGGTGTTGCCCACCGCTGCTCTGGCCCGCGCGGGCAGGGCCGGCTGCACGTGCAAGATTTGGTAGGTGTTGGCGCTGGAAAACATGTCGGCATGCGTGACCAAGTAGGCCAGCATTTTCTTGGTGTAGGCACTGCCGTCCACGGCGAGAAGAATTTTCATGAACATCACTCCTTGTGTGATGTCCCACTCTATGCCGATGGCGCAGGCGTGTTTTGACCTGGATCAAGTGAGCCTGAGCCCGGTCTGTGGTGCGCTACAAGCTGATGAGGTGCTGCGGCTTGAAAAACTGTTGTTCGTTTTTGCCCGCATAGCCCAGCGGGTTGGCCACCACGCGGCAACCGCGGGCCATGTAGTCTTGCGGGCAATGCAAGTGCCCATGCAGCCACAGCTGGGCGTGGGGCAGCAAGTCGTCCAGCGCATTGCAAAAGCCCGCAGTGCCAGGCGTCATGCCGTAGCGCGGGTCGGCACTTTGCAGGCTGGGCGCAAAGTGGGTGACCACCACGGTGCGCCCTTCAAACGGTTGGGCCAGCGCCTCGAGCAGCCAGGCTTGGCACACAAGACTTTGCTCGCGGATGTGCTCTGCCAAAAAGGGCTGGCCGCCGCGGGTGATCAGGGCTTTTTTCAAATAAAAATTGGCCGCGCGAAAGGCCTTCTCGCGCTTGCGCATGAGCTGGCTGGGCGGGGTGTTGGGCTCGCTCAGGGCGTCAAAATCGGTCCACAAGGTGGTGCCCACAAAACGCACCGCCTCGTGTTGGGTGGTGCTTGTGCGCAAGCCCAGTTGGTGGCTGGTGATGACTTGGCGCTCGAGCCAATGGAAACCGTAGCGCGCGCACACCGCCTGCAAGCGGGTGTGGGCTTGGTCGAAGTCCAGCGTGTCGTACTCGTGGTTGCCCGGCACCACCAGCACGGGCACGGGCCAATTGGCAAAGCGCGACAGGCCAAAGTCGTCGTCTTGCAGGCTGCTGCCGCTTTGGTAGGAGCCGATGTCGCCCGCGAGCACCAAAACATCGGCCTGCTCGGCGGGCTGGGGACGAAACTGCGGGTGCACTTCGAGGTGCAGGTCGGACAGGAGCTGGATCTTCATGCGCCGCGCGTGCCTTGTTTGGGGAGTTCGGTCATCACCTGACGCAGCCATTGGTGCGCGCTGTTGTGCGCCAAGCGGCGATGCCACAGCATGTCAACGTGAATGGCGGGCACATCAAAGGGTAACTCATGCACCACCAGCTCGCTGGCGATGCCCGTCACACTTAAAAAATGCCTGGGCAACACAGTGAGCAAGTTGGACTTGGCCACCACCCGCCCAGCGGTAAAAAACTGGTTGACCGTGAGCACCACTTGCCGTTGCCGCCCCAGGCTGGCCAGGGCTTCGTCGACAAAGCCAAACGGCCGCCCAGAAAAACTCACCAGCAGGTGGCGCGCGGCGCAGTAGGCCTCCAGCGTGAGCGGGGCCTGGGCCAGCGGGTGGTCGCGGCGCATCACGCACACGTACTGGCTGTTATAGAGGCGCTGGTGTTCAAAGGCCGGGTTCTCGCCAGCGCGCGCTTGCGCAGTGAGGGCCGCAAGCACGCCAGGAAAGTAGCCTATGGCCACACCGGCCTGGTCTTGCTCGAGCAACTGGCGCGGGTCGCGCGTGGTCAGCGGCACCACCCGCACCGACACCCCGGGGGCGTCACGGTCCATCACCTCAATGAGGCCGGGAATGAGTTCGGCCGCGGTGGCATCGGCCATGGCCATCACAAAGGTGGTGGTGGCCTGCGCTGGCGCAAAGTCGCTGGGGGTGAGGGTGGCTTGCAGTTGGCGCAAGGCGTCTTGCACCGTGGGCCACACCGCCAGCGCCCGCGGCGTGGGCACCAGGCCTTGGCCACTGCGGCGCAGCAAGTCGTCGCCCAGGGCCTCGCGCAAGCGGCGCAGCGCGTTGCTCACCGCAGGCTGGGTGAGCGAGAGCTTGAGGGCTGCGCGCGTGAGGCTGCGCTCGGTCATCACCTCGTCAAAAATCCTCAAGAGGTTGAGGTCGAGGGTGCGAAAGTTCAGCGCATGGGGTGTGTGCGAGGCGTGGTTCAAAAGGGTGTTGGGGGACTCATCAGGGGTGTGGAGGCAATATATCACCAGGATGAATATGCTGCATCACCAATATAAAGTTGAGCAACACTATGGAAAACCCTAGGATGGCTACATCTGAGATGAGCATTCATCCCCCCAGGAGGACACCATGACTGAATTCGTACACGTTGACATGCCCAAGAGCCACCCCGGTGTGGCGCGTTTTGAGGCGGCGGCCCGCTATGTGTCGGGCAAGCGCCTGGATGTGGGCCGCAGTTTGGCGGGCATGCTGCTCGCTGCCATGGTGGCGGCCTTGTTGGTGGTGGCCGATCAACTCATTGACACCTGGGCTGATGGCCACTTGTTGGCCGCTTGGGTGCTGATGTGGGTGGCGGCTTTCACGGCCATTGCTTTTGTGGCCCCAGCGGCCCGCCGTTTGTCCATCCATGTGGTGGCGCGTTTGGATGCCTGGTCTGCCCGCGTGGCCCAGCGCCGCGCTGACGCCCGCTTGTGGTCTTTGGCGCAAAAAGACGCCAGCTTGATGAGCGACATCATGGCTGCCCGCCGCGATTAAGCTGCTACGCTTTCAGGAGCGCTATGCGCAGAAGAGCCGCCGTTTAGGCGGCTTTTTTATGCCTGATTTTTCACGTCACAGCTTGAGGGCTGGTCGTTCATCGTCTGGCGTTGCCCACCGAGCGCAGGCGTGAAAAAGCCCGGGTGCTTGTGGCACCCGGGCCAGCTCTTAAGGCTTACTCAAGAACGTTATCAGGCGGTGAGCAGCTGCTCAATGCGCGCACGTGTGTCGGCCAGGGCCTTGGGCAGGTTGGTGTCGAGCTGGGCGAACAGGTCGTCGTGCAGGGCCAGCTCTTTCATCCAGGCTTCTTTGTCGATGTGGGTCACTTGCTTGAATTCTTCGGTGCTGAAGTTCAGACCGGTCCAGTTGAATTCGCTGTACGTGGGGCTCACGCCGAAGAAGTGCTCAGCGCCGGTGGCGTTTTGCTCGATGCGGTCGATCATCCACTTGAGCACGCGCATGTTTTCGCCGTAGCCGGGCCAGACAAACTTGCCGTCTTCGCCCTTGCGGAACCAGTTGGTGGTGAAGATCTTGGGCAGGGTGGCGCCGTTGCTGCTGGCCACTTTTTCGCCCAGGTTGAGCCAGTGCTGGAAGTAGTCGCCCATGTGGTAGCCGGTGAAGGGCAGCATGGCAAACGGGTCGCGGCGTACCACACCTTGCTGGCCGATGATGGCTGCGGTGGTTTCCGAACCCATGGTGGCTGCCATGTACACGCCTTCAACCCAGTTGCGCGCCTCGGTCACCAAAGGCACGGTGGTGGAGCGGCGGCCGCCGAAGATGAAGGCGTCAATGGCCACACCAGCGGGGTTGTCCCACTCGGGGTCCAGTGCGGGGTTGTTGGTGGCTGCCACGGTGAAGCGGGCGTTGGGGTGGGCGGCTTTGGCGCCGGTTTCCTTGGCCAGTTGGGGGGTCCAGTCTTTGCCTTGCCAGTCGATGGCGTGGGCCGGGGCCTCGCACATGCCTTCCCACCACACATCGCCGTCGTCGGTCAGGGCCACATTGGTGAAGATGACGTCTTTGTTCAGGCTGGCCATGCAATTGGGGTTGGTCATGGTGTTGGTGCCTGGTGCCACGCCGAAGTAACCCGCCTCGGGGTTGATGGCGTACATGCGGCCGTCAGCACCCGGCTTGATCCAGGCGATGTCGTCACCAATGGTGGTGACTTTCCAGCCTTCAAAGCCGGTGGGGGGCACCAGCATGGCGAAGTTGGTTTTGCCGCAAGCGCTGGGGAAGGCTGCAGCCACGTGGTATTTTTTGCCCTGGGGGTTGGTCACGCCCAAAATGAGCATGTGCTCGGCCAGCCAACCTTGGTCTTTGCCCATGTTGGAGGCGATACGCAGCGCAAAGCACTTCTTGCCCAGCAAGGCGTTGCCGCCGTAGCCCGAACCGTAAGACCAGATTTCGCGGGTCTCGGGGTAGTGCACGATGTACTTGGTCTGGTTGCAGGGCCACTTGCTGTCTTTGTCGCCAGCTTTGAGGGGCGCGCCCACGGTGTGCATGCAAGGCACAAACTCGCCATCGGTGCCCAGCACGTCGTACACGGCCTTGCCCATGCGGGTCATGAGGCGCATGTTGACGGCCACATAGGCGCTGTCGGAGAGCTCAATGCCGATGTGGGCAATGGGGCTGCCCAAGGGGCCCATGGAGAAGGGCACCACGTACATGGTGCGACCGGCCATGCAGCCGTCAAACAAGGCGGGTTTGTCGGCCGAGCCAGTTTGCATCAGGGTGCGCATTTCTTGCGGGTCAACCCAGTTGTTGGTGGGGCCGGCGCCGGCTTTGGTTTGCGAGCAAATGAAGGTGCGGTCTTCCACGCGGGCCACGTCGCTGGGGTCCGAGCAGGCCAAGAAGCTGTTAGGGCGCTTGGTTTCGTTGAGTTTGACAAAGGTGCCAGCGTCCACCAGCAATTGGCACAGGCGCTGGTACTCGGCTTCGCTGCCGTCGCACCATTCCACGCGGGCTGGCTTGCACAGGGCCACCATGTCGGCCACCCAAGCCAGCAGCTTGGGGTGCTTGATATAACTTGGCGCGTTGAGCGCTGTGGGGGTTGAACTCATGAGAAAACTCCTGGTAATGATGAAATCTGGCCCGCAAGTTACATCGCGGTTACACCCGAATTTTAGGCATCCGGCACAAAAAACGAGAAAAACTCAACATCGACGACAAAACCCTGACGTGGCAGGGTGGGGGCAAAAAAGTTACGGGGTGGTTTCGGGCGGCTGGTGGCGCTGGCTGGGGCCCGCGCCTGCCCGAAGTGGCCAAGTTAGGCCATGAACACGGCGATGAACGCCAGCAAGAAAATCAGGATGCCGCCCACCACGGGGATGACCACGGGGATGCTCGGAACAATGGCTTCAATCGGGTCAACCGGTTGTTGGTCGTGCGTGGCTTTGGGGTTAGACATGAGAAATCCTGCTCAAAATTGACAAAACTGGCCGCATTTTACCCGTCCTTGGGGTGTTTTGTGCTGTCAATTCCTGACAGGGTGTTTTGCCTAAGCCTGGCCTAAACCGGCGAAAACCTCTTGAAAACCCTGATGAGCGAGTCAGTGGAAACCCGCGGGTTTCAAAAATATCTCTGATGGGCGTCAACCAAAGCCCGGGCCCACGCGTGTTGCTCATACAGCAAGTGCATGTGCCCTTGCTAACCAACCTGAGTTGACCACCATGACCACAGCCGCCAAAGAAGTGATTCAAGCGCCCGAGCGGGGCACTTACAAATGGCAAATGTTCAAGCAGTGGGCAGATGAGTTCCGCACCACCCACGCGGACCATGTGGCCTACATCGCTTTGCACATGGCGGGTGTGCTCGACCCATGCCGTCAAAAGCTCAACGCGCTGATGCAGCGCCACACCAGCCAGCTCGGTGCCGAGGCGGCTGCGCGTCACCGCCGCGCCATTGAGAGGCTGCAAAACACCATGACCGGTGCGGCCATGGCTTACGAAGCCAGCTTTCAGCGTACACACTGAGCGGTCCTCACCCCACACAGCCTTCAAAGCCCCGCGAGCCGGGGCTTTTTTTCGCCTTGCGCTTAATCAGTGACGCTGGCCGAGCCCACCACCCGCAACACGTCGCGGCCATAAGCCTCGAGCTTTTTCAGGCCAATGCCGCTGATGCCTTGCAGGTCTTCGAGGTTGCGCGGGGCCTGGCTGGCAATGGCGGCCAGGGTGGCGTCATGAAAAATCACATACGCCGGTAAGTTGTGCTCGCGCGCCACCTCGGCCCGCCAGGCCTTGAGGGCGCTCAAGCGCGTTTGAGCTGCGGCATCAAGCTCAGGGTGGGTGGCTTTGTCGGTCGATCTCAAGTTGCGGGCCCGTTTGTCGGCCGGCTGAGACACCGACAAGCGCAGGTTGATTTGCACCTCGCCCTTGAGCACCGCGCGCGACGAGGCGGTGAGCTGCAGCGTGCTGAACTCGTCCACCGACAAAGCGCCCAGCGCGATGAGTTGGCGCAGCACGCCGCGCAACTGGGTCTCGGACAAATCCGAGGCTATGCCAAAGGTGCTCAAGGTGGCGTGCCCGTGCTGGGTGACCTTGTCGGTGACCTTGCCGCGCAAAATGTCCATCACATGCCCCGCGCCAAAGCTCAGACCGCTCATTTGCTGGATGCGGTAGATGCAGCTCAGCAGCTTGCGCGCGGCTTCGGTGCCGTCCCACAGCGCGGGGGGCTGCAGGCAGTTGTCGCAGTTGCCGCAAAAGGTGTGTAAGCCCGATGGCCCCGCGTAGCGTTCGTCAAAGTAGGCCAGCAGGCGCACGCGGCGGCAGTCGGTGCTCTCGGCCAGCGACAGCAGCGCGTCGAGCTTGCCGCGCATGACTTGCTTGAAGGTGTCGTCGGCCGGGCTCTCGTCAATCATGCGGCGCTGGTTGACCACATCTTGCAAGCCGTAGGCCATCCAGGCGTTGGCGTCTTGCCCATCGCGCCCGGCGCGGCCGGTTTCTTGGTAATAGCCTTCGATGTTTTTGGGCATGTCCAGGTGCGCTACAAAGCGCACATCGGGCTTGTCGATGCCCATGCCAAAGGCGATGGTGGCAACCATCACCAGGCCGTCCTCGCGCAAAAACCGGTCTTGGTGGCGCTGGCGCACCTCCGGGTCAAGCCCTGCGTGGTAGGGCAGGGCCGATACACCGGCTTGCACAAGCTTGTCGGCCACGTCTTCGACTTTTTTGCGCGATTGGCAATACACAATGCCCGCCTCGCCCGTGTGCTCACGCTCAATGAAGCGCATGAGCTGGGTGAGCGCGTCTTTTTTCTCCACGATGGTGTAGCGGATGTTGGGCCGGTCAAAGCTGCTGACAAACTGCTGCGCGTCTTCGAGCTGCAAGCGCTCCACAATGTCGGCCCGGGTGAGTGCATCGGCCGTGGCGGTCAGGGCCACGCGCGGCACGCCGGGGTAGCGCTGGTGCAGCACGGTGACGGCGCGGTACTCGGGGCGGAAGTCGTGGCCCCATTGGCTCACGCAATGCGCCTCGTCGATGGCAAACAGCGACAGCGACCCGCGCTCGAACATGGCATCGAGCAAGGCCAAAAAGCGCGGTGTGGTCACGCGTTCGGGGGCGGCGTACAGCAAGGTGAGCTCGCCTTTGAGCAGGCGTTTTTCGACCGCGCTGGCCTCTTCGTGGCTCAGGGTGGAGTTGAGAAAAGCCGCCTCTACCCCGGCTTCGTGCAGGGCGCCCACCTGGTCGTGCATGAGGGCAATGAGGGGCGAAATCACCAAGGTGGTGCCGTGCCCGGCGCGCTGGCGGGCAATGGCTGGAATTTGGTAGCACAGGCTCTTGCCCCCGCCCGTGGGCATGAGCACCAAGGCGTCGCCGCCGGCGTGCACATGCGCAATGATGTCGGCCTGCGGGCCACGAAACGCGTCGTAGCCAAAAACCTCGCGCAGGATGGAGGGGAGTTCTGCTATCAAAAAAAGAGCTGGTGAATCAATCAGGACGTGGCCTAGAGCCATAAATCATGCCCAATGTCTGCAAGCAGCAAGGGCTTGCAGCACAAGAGCAACACATGGATTGTCACGGTTTTTACAATAGGGGCATGAAACCCGTGACCTACACCCGCGCCCAGGCCCTGCCGGGCATCTTGCAACAGCGCATTGCCATTTTGGATGGGGCCATGGGCACCATGATCCAGCGCTTCAAACTCAGCGAGGCGCAGTACCGCGGCGAGGGCACGGCGCAAGCGGCCCGTTTTGCCGACGTGCCCAAAGACGTCAAGGGCAACAACGAGCTGCTCAGCATTACCCGCCCCGATGTGATCCGCGACATCCACGAGGGCTACCTGGCCGCCGGCGCCGACCTGATCGAGACCAACACCTTTGGCGCCACCACCATCGCCCAGGCCGATTACGACATGGCGCACCTGGCGCGCGAGATGAACCTGCAGTCGGCCCGCATAGCGCGCCAGGCTTCCGACAAATTCAGCACGCCCGACAAACCCCGCTTTGTGGTGGGTGCACTCGGCCCCACACCCAAGACCGCGAGCATCAGCCCCGATGTGAACGACCCCGGCGCGCGCAACATCAATTTTGAAGAACTGCGCGCGGCCTACTACGAACAAGTACAAGCCTTGGTGGAAGGCGGCTCGGATGTGCTGCTGGTGGAAACGATTTTCGACACCCTCAACGCCAAAGCCGCGTTGTTTGCCATCGACGAATACTTTGAAGCCAGCGGTGAGCGCTTACCGCTCATCATCAGCGGCACGGTCACCGATGCCTCGGGCCGCATTTTGAGTGGCCAAACGGTCACCGCGTTTTGGCACAGCGTGCGCCACGCCCAGCCCTTGGCGGTGGGCTTGAACTGCGCTTTGGGTGCGGCCCTCATGCGCCCTTACATTCAAGAGTTGGCGCGCGTCGCGGGCGACACCTTCATCAGCTGCTACCCCAATGCCGGCCTGCCCAACCCCATGAGCGAAACCGGCTTTGACGAAACGCCTGAGGTCACCAGCCGTTTGTTGCAAGAGTTTGCGGCCGAAGGCTTGGTCAACATCGTTGGCGGCTGCTGCGGCACCACGCCCGAGCACATCCACGCCATCGGCGAGGCGGTCAAGCCTCTGCACGCCCGCGCCTTGAGCCGCGGTGCGTTTTACGCCGCTGCCGCTTGACGATTGTTCAAACGCTGGTGCATCAGGTCTTGCTGAGCCAGCAGCCTTAGCCATGTCTTGGATGACGCTGCTGGGCGAGCTGGGCCTGGGCTTGCTGTTGGGCTGGTTGGGGGGCATTTTTGGCATTGGTGGCGGGCTGATGGCCATACCCGCCTTGGTGGGTTTGTTCGCCATGGAACAGGCCCTGGCTCAGGGCACTGCGCTGGTGATGATTGCGCCCAATGTGCTGCTGGGTTTTTGGCGCTACCGCCAACGCAACCCGATCGACATCCGCTCGGCCTGTTTGTTGGGCTCGTGTTCCATCGTCTCTACCTATGTGCTGGCCAGGGTGGCCGCCAACCTGGACATGCACACCATGCACCTGATGTTCGCTGCTTTCTTGTTGGCCTTGTCGGTCTACATGGCTTGGGGCTTGCGGCCGCGCGCCTTGTCAGTTGAGGCCGCGCCGCGCATCACTTTGTCTAAAGCCTGGTTCCCGGTGTTGGGGCTGGTCAGCGGGGTGTTCTCGGGCTTGTTCACCGTGGGCGGCGGCTTGGTGGTGGCGCCGGCCCTCATCAAATGGTTTGGTGTGCAAAAGCAAACCATGGCCCAAGGCCTGGCATTGGCGACCGTGACGCCGGGCGCCGTGGTGGCGCTGGCCACCTACGCTCAGGCTGGCAAAGTCGATTGGGCCGTTGGCCTGCCTTTGGCTGCGGGCGGCATGCTGAGCATGACCCTGGGCGTGGCCTTGGCCCACCGCTTGCCGGAGCGGCTCTTGCGTGCGCTGTTTTGTGTGCTGATGGGCATCACCGGTTTGGTGATGCTCATCAAGCCTTAACTTAAGTTCACATGCCTTCAACAAAAAAGCAGGTGCGCTTGGCGTTGGCCTTGCTGATGGGCAGCACCGCCTGGTACTCGGGCGAGTTGTAAAAGCGCTGGGCGCTGGCCATGTCGGGGAAGCGAATCAGCACGATGCGGGTGGGCGTCCACAGGTCGTTTTCCTTCACGTCCAATTCGCCGCCGCGCGCCAAATACTCGCCGCCATACATTTCCACCGCAGGGCGGGCTTTGAGTTTGTAGGCCTCGTAGGCTTCAGGGTTGTTGACGATGCCGTCGACGATGAGATAGGTGGCCATGGTGTCTCCTGGGTTGCGATTAAGGTGCCAAAAGCGACAGCACCAAGCTTTGGAGTTTGCCGCACAAAGGCGGCACGCTGCGGTTCTTTAAGGTGACCCAGCCAAACCGCGCGGTGGCACTGAGGGGCGGGTGCATGCGCAGCTCGTGCAAATCGGGGGCAACCGCACGCACGGCCACCACCACCGCGTCGCTGGTGCGGGCCACATCCAGCAGGCTGGAAATTTCTTCGCAGCGCAGGGTCATGAGCTGTTCGGGGTGCGCCTCGGGGCCGTAGCGGTCAATCAGCACACGCGCCACCTCGTCGCTCAGCGGGGTGGAGGCCACCGGGTAGCTGCGCACCATCTCCAAACTCACTTGCTTCTTTTTTGACAGCGGGTGGCCCTTGCGGCACATGAACGCACCGGGCAATTCGCCCACTTGCAGCACATTCAAGTCGCTGGCGGGTTTGAGGGAGCGCAGATCAATCACCAGCACATCCAACTGCCGTTCACGCAGTGCGCGCACCAACAGCTCGGTGCTGCCGCGCGCCAAGTCGATGTGGGCTTTGGGGTGGTGCTGCGCCATGTGCAAGAGCAGGGGCGTCATCAGCATGGCGCCTGCCCCCGAGCCCAGGCCCATGCGCACCTGCCCGGTTTCACCTTGGCTGCCGCGTACCGCGTTTTTCACCAAGCCTTGCGCAGCCTCCAGCAACTCGCGCGCACCTTGCACCGTGCTGCGGCCAAAGGCGGTGAGTTCAATTTTGCGACCCACCCGGTCGAACAGGGGCTGGCCCAGTTCTTCTTGCAGCGCCGCAATGCTGCGGCTCAAGGCGGGCTGGGTCAGAAACAAGCGGCCAGCGGCCAGGCTGAAGGAGCCGCTGTTGGCCAGCTCGATGAGGTGGCGCAATTGAACCAGGGTCATGGAATGCCTCCTTGTATGCATTTTATGCATACATCAGTGCTGCAAAATGCATTGGACGCACAAATCATGAGTGCCTACGATGAAGTCACCCCATTAAAAAAGGAGACAACCATGACACTTTCAAACACGCTCAAAGCCCTGGCAGCTGCTGTGTTGCTCGCCGGCGCCGCCCACGCCCAAACTTACCCCAGCAAGCCCGTCACGCTGATGGTGCCCTACCCCGCCGGCGGTTTGTCGGACGTGATCGCCCGCACCGTGAACACCACCTTGGCGAAAAACTTCGGCCAGCCGGTGATTGTGGAAAACCTCGGCGGCGTGAGCGGCGCGATTGCCGCGCAAAAAGTGCTCAACTCGCCCTCCGACGGCGCCATCATTTTCCAGGGCTCGCCCAACGAGCTCATCCTCTCGCCCCTGGCCAACGCAGCGGTGAAGTTCAAGAGCGAAGACTTCCGCCTGGTGCAAATGATTGCCACCGCGCAAATCGGTTTCTTGGCCCGCAAAGATTTGCCGGTCAACACCGTGGATGAGTTTGTCGCCTATGCCGCCAAGATGGCCAAGGAAGGCAAGCCCATCACCTACGCCAGCGTTGGCCCCGGCTCGTTTTATCACCTGCTGGGCGAGCACCTCTCCAAGGTCACTGGCATTGAGATGACCCACGTGCCCTACAAAGGTGCGGCCCCTGCCGAGCAAGACATCTTGGGTAGCCAGGTGGACATTTTCTTGGCGCCTTATGGCAAGAAATACGAAGAGATGAGCAAAACCGGCAAGCTCAAAGTGCTGGCCGTGCTCAACAACGAGCGTCTGCCCATGGTCAAAGATTTCCCGGCCATCAGCGAGAGCAAAACCCTCAAAAACTTCACCTTCACCATCTGGACCGGTTACTTCGTGAAAAAAGACACGCCTGAGCCCATCGTGCAGACCATCCACAAAGCCATCACCGACACCTTGAGCGACCCTGGCGTGCGCGCTGGCTTGGAAGCCAACAGCCAGCTGCTGGCCAAGCCGCTGTCGCTGGCCGAGGTGGGCAAGGCCTACACCGACGGGACCGCGCAGTTCCGCGCGATTGCCAAGTCCATCAACTTGCAGCCGCAGTGACATGAGCTATTTGCGTGAAGCGCTGACCGAGCGTGTGGGTGAATTCATCGCGCTGCGCCGCGAGATTCACCAACACCCCGAGCTGGCCTTTGAAGAGCACCGCACCGCCGAACTCGTGGCCAACAAGCTCGAGGGTTGGGGTTACGCGGTGCACCGCGGCTTGGGGGGCACCGGTGTGGTGGGCACGCTGAAAAAGGGAAGCAGCACACGCACCTTGGGTTTGCGCGCCGACATGGACGCGCTGCCGATTCAAGAGGCCAACGGTTTGCCCTGGGCCAGTAAAACACCAGGCCTCATGCACGCTTGCGGGCATGACGGCCACACCGCCATGCTCTTGGCTGCGGCCAAGGCCATGTCGCAGTTGGATTTTGATGGCACGCTGAATATGATTTTTCAGCCCGCCGAAGAAGGTGGCGGCGGCGCCTTGCGCATGATGCAAGACGGCCTCTTTGAGCAACACCCTTGCGACATGATTTTTGCCATGCACAACATGCCTGGCACGCCTGCAGGCCAGTTGGTGTTTCGCGATGGCGCCATGATGGCCTCGAGCGACTACGTCACCATCCGTGTGCATGGCGTGGGCGGGCACGGTGCCATGCCGCACCTGGGCACAGACCCGGTGGTGGCAGCGTCGAGCATCGTGTTGGCCTTGCAAAGCATCGTCTCGCGCAACGTCGATCCGCTCAAGTCGGCGGTGGTCACCGTGGGTGCGTTCAACGCTGGCCAAGCCAACAACGTGATTCCTGCGCTGGCCAAGTTGGAACTCAGCGTGCGCGCTTTAGACCCGCACGTGCGCTTGCTGCTGGAGCAACGCATCAAAGACCTGGTGCACGCACAAGCGCAAAGTTATGGGGTGCGTGCCGAGATCGATTGGCGGCCTGGTTACTGCGTGCTGGTCAACCACGACGAGCCCACTGCGATTGCCCGCCGCGTGGGTGTGCAGGTGTGTGGCGAAGAGGGTGTCAACTTGCACGGCCCTGCACTCACCGGTAGCGAAGACTTTGCCTTCATGCT
>DKJZ01000076.1 GCA_002454975.1 Hylemonella sp. UBA6679 | reverse complement strand
CAACAAAGGACAACTCGCCGGTCTCATGAAGCAGGCCCAGGCCATGCAAGACAACCTCAAAAAAGCCCAAGAAGAACTGGCTTTCATCGAGGTCACCGGCGAGTCCGGTTCGGGCTTGGTCAAAGTGACCATGACGTGCAAGCACAGCGTCAAGCGCGTGGTGATCGACCCGAGCTTGCTGGCCGACGACAAAGACATGCTCGAAGATTTGGTGGCTGCTGCCTTCAACGATGCGGGGCGCAAGGTGGAAGAGACCACCCAAGAGAAAATGGGCAAGCTCTCGGCAGGCATGCCCGCTGGCATGAAGCTGCCGTTCTAAGCAGCGCATGTCGTCTGTCCATGCGCTCGATGCGCTGATTGAGGCCCTGCGGCGCTTGCCTGGCGTGGGGGTGAAGTCGGCCTCGCGCATGGCGTTTCACCTGCTGCAGCACGACCGTGCCGGCGCTTTGCTCATGGCCCAAGCCCTGACCCAGGCGGCCCAGCACATCACCCACTGCAGCCGCTGCCACACCTTCACCCAGGCCCCCGTGTGCGACACCTGCCTGGACCCCGGGCGTGATGCCACGCAGTTGTGCGTGGTGGAAACCCCGGCTGACCAATCGGCCTTGGAGCGCACCGGCGCTTACAAGGGCTTGTACTTTGTGCTCATGGGCAAACTCAGCCCGCTCGATGGCATCGGTCCCAACGAAATTGGCCTGAAAAAACTGCTCGAACGCGCCCTCGATGGCGTGGTCAAAGAGGTGATTTTGGCCACCAACTTCACCGGGGAAGGCGAGGCCACCGCGCATGTGATTGCCGAGGCCCTCAAGCAGCGCGGCGTGTCCTCCACGCGCTTGGCCCGCGGTGTGCCTATCGGCAGTGAGCTCGAGTACGTGGACCTGGGCACCATCGCTCACGCGCTGGTGGACCGGCGTTGACCTTGGTCATCACGCAGCTGTCAGCCTCTGGCTTGGCTCGTGCGATCTGCGCATGCTTGCGCAACTTTGTTTGGAGAATGTTTCATGACGGTATCCCTCACCCTGGCTTATTGGTGCGTGCTGGCTGTGGCCCTGATGCCCATCGTGGCAGCGGGCATTGCCAAGTCGGGCATGTTTGGCAAGCCACGCAAAGACGGGGGCTACGACAACGAGCTGCCGCGTGATTGGCTGGCGCGGCAGACCGACTGGCGCGCCCGGGCCAATGCGGCGCAAGCCAATTGTTTTGAGGCCATGCCGTTTTTCATTGGGGCCGTCATCATTGCGCACCAGCGCGGCGCTGACCAAGCCATGTTGGACGCCGCAGCCGTGCTGTTTGTGTTGCTGCGACTGGCTTACGTGGCTTTTTACTTGCGCAACATCGCCAATTTGCGCTCCCTGGCCTGGGTGCTGGGCATGGCCGTGAATGTCGCCATGCTCTTTATTGCCCCTAGCGCATAGCCCTTTAGCGTTTGGCCACCACGGTGGGTGGCTTACGGGGCTTGACGGCCAAGCGTGTTTTGACCGCCTTGTCGGTTTTTACCGCGGTGTTGTTGGCAGCCTCAGCCTCGCCCATGGCATAAACCACCACCTGTTGGCCCGGTTTGAACTCGGCTTTGGGAGGCATTTTGTTCCATTGCGCCACCAGCCCTGGGCTGACCTTGAAGCGCTGCGCCACGCTGGCCACCGTGTCGTGTTTACCGGCGCGGTAGCTGATTTTTCGCATCACCAGTTCGGGGGCGAGGGACACCTGGCCAGCATCAGCGACTTTGCTTTGCACATCGCTCACCACATGCGAGGCGCGCGGCACCACCAGCATGGAGCCTGCACCCACCATCATGCGGTTGGGAATGTTGTTGATGCGGCGCAACTCAGCCTCGCTCATGCCCACACGCTTGGCCGCGTCCGCAGCTTTCATGGTGGCCGGGGCCACCCACACCGTCCAGCTGGCGGTGGGGCCAGCGCTGTAGGCGTCCAGGTTGCGAATGAACAGGGTGGCGTTGTCCCAAGGCAGCAAAATCTGCGGTGTGGCTGCAGCCATGATGAGCGGGCGGTTCAAAGACGGGTTGAGCGCCTTGAAGTCCTCCAACGGCACCTCGGCGAGTTGCGCAGCCAAGGTCACGTCCAGATCTCGGGTGATGGTGACCGTGTCAAAGAAGGGGTGGTTTTCAATCAGCGGCAAGGTCACGCCAAAACTCTGCGGCTGCGCCACGATGTTTTTCAGGGCTTGCAACTTGGGCACGTAAAAACGCGTTTCCATGGGCATGGGCAAGTCGGCGTAGGCCGTTGAGCCGCCGGCTTTTTGCTGCTTGGCCAAGGCACGACCCACGCTGCCTTCGCCCCAGTTGTAAGCCGCCAAGGCGAGTTGCCAGTCGCCAAACATACCGTGGAGTTTTTGCAGGTAGTCCAGCGCGGCGCGGGTCGAGGCCAGCACGTCGCGCCGGTCGTCACGAAACGCGTTTTGCTTGAGGTCAAAACTGCGCCCAGTGCTGGGGATGAACTGCCACATGCCTGCGGCCTTGGCCGATGACACCGCGTTGGGGTTGAAGGCGCTCTCGACAAAAGGCAACAAAGCCAGCTCGGTGGGCATGTTGCGCAGCTCGAGCTCTTCAACAATGTGAAACAGGTATTTGCGTGAGCGTTCGGTCAGGCGGGTGATGGTTTCGGGTCGGGCGGTGTACCAGCGCTCGCGATCGCGCACCAGGTCGGTGTCGAGGTCGGGCATGGCAAAGCCGCGGCGCATGCGGTCCCACAAATCCACCGGCGCAGACAAGTCCGCCACTTGCGAGGCCGCTTGAGTTTCGACGGCCTCGAGCGCTTCGCTGCCACGCAGCAGCGGGCCGGTGGTCTTGGCTGGCGCACGCGCGCCGGGCAGGGTGATGGTTTGTAGAGGGGCCTCAGCCTGGCTGCTCGTGGTCGAGGTGGGCAGGGGCGCGCAGGCGCTCAAGGCAATGAGCAGCGCTGCGAGCCAGACTTTGTGGAACAGGTTCAAAAGGTGTTTTTCCAGGCCCGCAAGGCCGCAAACGTGGCCACATCTTCCGTGCCAGTCACAGCGCTGCGCACGGTGGGCTGGCGCGAACGCATGAAGGGGTTGATGGCCAACTCGGTGGCAATGGTGGAGGGCAGGGTGGGTTGCTGCGCAGCCCGCAGGGCCTCGCAGTGCTGTTGGTACTGGGCCAAAGCGGTGTTGTCGGGCTCTACGGCCCGGGCAAAGCGCAGGTTACTCAGGGTGTATTCATGGGTGCAGCAAACCCGGGTGTTGCCTGGCAGCGCGGCAAACATGTCCATGGCGTGCAGCATTTGCGCAGGCGTGCCTTCAAACAAGCGACCGCACCCCCCTGAAAACAGGGTGTCGCCGCAAAACAGCAGGGGCGCGCCCTCAAACGCCTCGGTGTAAAACGCAATGTGCCCTGCGGTGTGGCCAGGCACGTCCATGACCGACCAGGTCTGTCCCAAAGCCTGCACGGTGTCGTCTTGGCTCACACCACGCGCGGGCTGGGGGATGTCTTCACCGGCTGGGCCGATCACCTCAGCCCCTGTGGCTTGGCGCAAAACATCCACACCGCCCACATGGTCTGCATGGTGGTGGGTGACTAGAATGGTTTTGAGTTGTAGATTGCGTTCGCGCAAGACCGCCAACACGGGTTGCGCGTCTCCCGGATCCACCACCAGGGCGTCCTGCTCGTTGTGGATCATCCAGATGTAATTGTCAGCAAAGGCCGGAATCGGGATCAAGTTCATGTGGGTCGGGATTATAGATTTGGCAACCATGCCGCCTACCCCGGCGGCCAGGATGCTCATGGCATGGGAAGCGCACAGCTTATCAGCAGCGGTGGCCGATGTCTTTGGCTTCCATGCTTTGCAACTGGGCATGCCGCAAATTGATGCCTTGCGCGCCAACCGCATGCCGCACCGCTGGGTCGCGCTGCGCACCCCCAAGACGGCCCCAGACATGGCGTGCACCCCTGACCTGGCGTTGGACTTTCATGCCTTGCCTTTCCCCGATGCCTGCCTTGATTTGGTGGTGCTCCCCCACGCGCTAGAAACCGATGCCAACCCGCACGCCGTGCTGCGCGAGGTGGCCCGGGTGCTGGTGCCTGGGGGACGGGTGGTGATCACGGGCTTGAACCCGACCAGCCCATGGCGCTGGCGTTTTGCCCAAGCACCTGGCCCACAGGGTCACCAGGGGCACGACGCAAAAATTGGCTACCTGCGGCTGCGCGATTGGTTGCGCCTGCTCGATTTCGAGGTGGTGCAAGGCAGCTTTGGGGTTTTTCGCCCACCGCTGGCCAGCGACACCTGGCTCTCGCGCTGGGGCTGGGTGGAGCGTTGGGGCGAGCGTTGGGCCCCCATGTTGGGCGCGGCGTACTTGGTCACAGGCATCAAGCAGGTCAGGGGCGTGCGCTTGATGGGACAGCCTTGGCGCACAGGCAAGCCCGCGCGCGCGCAGGTGGCCACCGCGCAACGCGAACCGCTCGCGCGCTCGGCGCAGGTGCTGCGTAAGCCCTACACTTCGCAGCCCAACATCGATGGAAATGACTGACGTGAACCGCATTGAGATTTACACCGACGGCGCCTGCAAGGGCAACCCAGGCCCAGGCGGCTGGGGCGTGCTTTTGAAATCTGGCGCCGTGGAAAAAGAGCTGTTTGGCGGCGAACGCGAGACCACCAACAACCGCATGGAGCTCATGGCCGTCATTCAAGCCCTGCAAGCCCTCAAGCGGCCCTGCCATGTGATGCTCCATGCCGACAGCCAGTATGTGCTCAAAGGCATCACCGAATGGCTCACAGGTTGGAAGGCCAAGGGCTGGAAAACCGCAGCCAAGCAACCCGTGAAAAACGTGGACCTGTGGCAGCAACTCGACGCGCTGGTGAGCCAAACCGAGCACAAGATCGAGTGGATTTGGGTGCGCGGTCACAACGGCGACCCAGGCAACGAGCGTGCCGATGCCTTGGCCAACCGTGGTGTGGCCCAGGCCCTGGGCAGCGCCTGAACACGGCGGGCGACCTGCGTAGTCTCCCCTTTGGCAAGCTCGGAGACCCTGCTACATTCATGGCTATCAGCTTGGTTTAGCGCCAGCTTTCTGCTTCACGGAACAGTCCATGACAAAAAAATTTCTGCTGGCCGCTTTGGTGCTGGCCTTGGCCGCTGGCGGCTGGGTCTTGTTCAGTCAGCGTGCACAAGAGCAGGCGCCTGCCAAGCCCAAAGGTCCCGCCGAGCAAGCGGTGGGCGTGGTCAAGCCCAAGCTTGAAGACGTGCCTGTGGTGCTGGAGGTCAACGGCACGGTGGTCTCGCTCAAGACGGTCGAGGTCAGGGCACAAACCAGCAACCTGATCAAAAAAATCCACGTCAAAGAAGGGCAGTTCGTGCGTCAAGGCAAGCTGCTTTTTTCTTTGGATGACCGTGCTGACCGCGCCAACTTTGAAAAGCTGCAGGCCCAACTTGCCCGTAACCAGGCCTTAGCAGCAGACTATGAGCGTCAATACCAGCGCGCCCGCGACCTGCGCGCGCAAAACTTCATTTCGCAAAGCGCCCTGGACAGCAGCCAAACCCAGTGGGAGGCACAAACCGCTGCCCTGGCTGCCGACCGGGCAGCGCTGCAAGCCGCGCAGCTGAGCCTGGACTACGACCGCATCGTGGCCCCTGCGAGTGGCCGCTTGGGCAGCATTGCGGTGTTTGAAGGCTCCTTGGTGCAAGCGGGTGGGGCGCCCTTGCTGGCCATCACGCAAGTGGACCCGGTGGCGGTGCAGTTCAGCGTTCCCGAGAGCAGCTTGGCTAGTTTGCACCAGGCCTTGTCGGCCAAGGGTACGAGCGCTGGTGCAGCCGCAGGTGTCAAAGCGGGCGTGAGCATCACCTTGCCTGGCACCACACAGCCCATGAGCGGCAAGCTGTACTTTGCCGACAGCACCGTAGACGCTGCGACCGGCACCATCAAATCCAAAGCCGAGTTTGCCAACCCGGGGATGTTGCTCTGGCCTGGGCAGTTTGTGCCTACCCGCTTGCAGCTCCAAACCCTGCAAGCCGTGAACACCTTGCCCATCAACGCCTTCGTCACCAGCATTAACGGCAAGTTTGTGTATGTGGTGGATGCTGAAAACACCGCGCAGCAAAAGCCAGTGAAGGTCTTGCACACCTACGGCGCACGCATGGTGGTTGAGGGTGTGCGCGAAACCGACCAGGTCATTGTGGACGGTAAACAAAATTTACGTCCAGGCTCAAAAGTGCGTTTGATCAGCGCCAATACTGGTTCAGCTGCTCCTAAAACAGAAGCAAGCACCAAACCATGAACATCGCCCGGATCTGCATTGAGCGCCCGGTCATGACCGTGCTGCTCACCCTCTCGGTGGTCTTGGCTGGGTTCTTGGCCTACCTCAAGCTGCCGGTGGCGGCGCTGCCCCGCTACAACTCGCCGGTGATCAGTGTCACAGCGATTTTTCCGGGCGCCAGCCCCGAGACCATGGCTTCGGCCGTGGCCCTGCCGCTGGAGAAGCAGTTCTCCACCATCGACGGCATCAGTGTGATCAGCTCCACCAACATTCTTGGGGCGACCAGCATCACACTTGAATTCACCCCCGACAAAGACGTGGACTTGGTGGCGGTGGATGTGCAAGCGGCCTTGTTGCGCGCCCAGCGTTCTTTGCCAGTGGAGATGGTCAACCCGCCGTCCTACCGCAAGGTCAACCCGGCTGATGCGCCCGTGCTGTTTGTGGCCATGACCTCGCCCAGCATGAGCTTGTCGGAGCTCAACGACTACGCCGAGAACCTCATCGCGCCCACCATCTCCACCATCAGCGGGGTGGCGCTGGTCAACGTCAACGGCCAAAAACGATATGCGGTGCGTGTGCGTGCCAAGCCCGATGCCCTGGCCTCTCGGGGCATGACCATGGAGGATGTGCAGCAGGCCGTGGCCAGTGCCAACACCAACACCCCAGTGGGCACCTTGGACGGCCCCAAACAGCTGCTGACCATCACCACCAACAAAGCCTTGGTGCGCGCAGACGAGTTCGCGCAGCTGATTGTGGCGAGCAAAAACGGCAACATCGTGCGTCTCAAAGATGTGGCCGAGGTTGACGAGAGCTTTGAGTCGGTGCGAACAGCGGCAAGCTACAACGGCCAGCGCGGCATCATTTTGTCGATCCAGCGCCAACCCAATGCCAACACGGTTGAGGTGATTGACCAAATCAAGGCCTTGCTGCCTCGCTTCAAAGAGCAGATGCCGGCCTCTATCGATGTCTTGCCGCTCAATGACCGATCGCTCTCCATTCGCGAGGCCATCCACGACGTCAAGCTGTCCTTGGTGCTCACGGTGGTGCTGGTGATTTTGGTGATCTTTATTTTTCTGCGCCATGCTGCAGCCACCATCATCCCCACGCTGAGCCTGCCCGTCTCGCTCATCGGCGCGGTGGCCTTGCTCTACCCCTTGGGCTACAGCCTCAACAACATCTCATTGCTGGGCATCACCCTGGCGGTGGGGCTGGTGGTGGACGACGCGATTGTGATGCTTGAAAACATCGTGCGCCACATTGAAGACGGCATGACGCCCATGGAGGCCGCTTTGCGCGGCGGGCGCGAAATGTCGTTCACCATTTTGTCGATTTCTATCTCTCTGGTGGCGGTGTTCATCCCCATCTTTTTCATGCCCGGCGTGATTGGCCTGTTGTTCCATGAGTTTGCGGTGGTGGTCTCGCTGGCCGTGCTGGTGTCGGCTGTGGTGTCGCTCACGCTCGTGCCCATGTTGGCCAGCCGTTTTTTACCTGCAGGTCACCCGCCCGACCATGCCCTGGGCCGTGCGTTTGAGCGCATGTTTGCCGCCATCCTTCAAGCTTACGCCCGCAGTTTGGATGTGGCCTTGCGCTGGCGACCCGTGGTGCTGGCCGTGGCTTTTGGCACCTTTGGTCTGTCGGTATGGTTGGTGCAAATCAGCCCCAAAGGTTTTTTCCCAGAAGAAGACATCGGTCAGATTCAGATGATTGTGGAGGCGCCCGAGGACATCTCCTACGAGGCCATGTACGAGATGCAGTCGCGCTTGGCCGAGGTTTTGCGTGCCGACCCTGCGGTGGACTACCTCTCGTCGTTTGTGGGCTCGCCGCCCACCAACCCGCAACAGATGAGCACGGGGCGCATGTTTGTGGTGCTCAAAGACCGCAGCGAGCGCCCACCGATTGGCAAGGTCATTGAGAACCTGCGGGCCAAAGCCCGTGTGCCTGGCGTGCAGGTGTTCATGCGCCCGGTGCAAAACCTGCAGCTAGGCGGCAAGGTGTCGAAGAGCCGCTACCAGTACGTCATGCAAAGCGTGAGCTCTGAGGCGCTCAACGAGTGGTCCAACAAATTGCAGCAGCGCATGCGCACCGACCCAGGGTTTCGAGATGTGACCAGCGACTCGCAAATCCGCGGCCTGCAAGCCAACATCGCGGTGGACCGCGACAAAGCCGGCGCCTTGGGCGTGACCATGCAAGACATCCGCAATGCGCTCTACAACGCGTTTGGCGAGCGGCAAATATCAACCATCTTCACGCCTGTCAACAGCTACCAGGTGATTTTGGAAGCGCCCGAGCAAGCCCGCCAGTTTGAGGACGCCATCAGCAAGCTCCATGTGCGCTCACGCTTGACCCAGCAGGTGGTGCCCTTGTCGTCGATGGTGTCGGTGCAGCGCGTGATTGGCCCCACCGCGGTGAACCACCAGGGGCAGTTGCAGGCCATCACCATCTCGTTCAACCTCGCGCCAGATTTTCCGCTGGGCATCGCCACAGAAAAAATTGCCCAGTTCACCCAAGAACTGCGTTTGCCACCGTCCATCATCACCAGTTACGGGGGCGACGCGGCGGTGTTCAAAGGTTCGCAGTCGAGCCAGCTCATCCTGATTGGGGTGGCCTTGGCGGTCATTTACATCCTGCTGGGTGTGCTCTATGAAAGCTACATCCACCCGCTGACCATTTTGGCGGGCCTGCCGTCTGCAGCGGTGGGCGCTTTGCTGTTTTTGTGGTGGTTCAAGATGGATCTGACCTTGATTGCCACCATTGGTATTTTGATGCTCATCGGCATTGTGAAAAAGAACGCGATCATGATGATCGACTTCGCGCTCGATGCCCAGCGCAACCACGGCATGTCACCCGAAGAGGCGATACGCCAAGCCTGTGTGCTGCGCTTTAGGCCCATCATCATGACCACCTTGGCCGCGCTCATGGGCGCACTGCCCATTGCCTTGGGGCTGGGTGCTGGTGCTGAGTTGCGTGCGCCTTTGGGCATTGCGGTGGTGGGCGGCTTGCTGTTCTCGCAAGTCATCACGCTCTACATCACGCCGGTGATTTATTTGTACCTGGACCCCTGGGCTGGCCAAGGCCCGCTCAAAGTTGGTCAGGCTTGAAGGTGCGCTGCACGAATTTGAGAGTTGCTATGAAGTTGTTTTTCCCCCTGTGCCTGCTGACCCTGGCCGCCTGTAACAAAACGCCCGAAGCGCCGCCTTCGCCACCCCCGCCAGCGGTGGCGGTGATCCAGGTCACCAGCAGCCAGGTACCCAAGGTTGTGGAGGTCAGCGGTCAGACCGAGGGTGTGCGTCAGGTCGAGGTACGTGCCCGGGTGGGTGGCATTCTCACCAAGAGGCTCTACAACGAGGGGCAGGTGGTTGCGGCGGGTCAGCCGCTGTTCCAGATCGACCCAGCCCCATTTGAGATTGAGCTGGCCCGCGCCAAAGCGCAGCTCAGTGAGCAACAAGCCCGCCTGGAGCAGGCGGTGCGTGAAGAGCGCCGCCTCAAAGAATTGGCGGCCCAAAAAGCCGTGAGCCAAAAAGAAGCCGACGATGCTGGCTCGCTGCGTGCCACGTTGCAAGCCACCATGGAAGCGAGCAAAGCCGCGCTCAACCAGGCCGAGCTCAACCTGAGCTACACCCGGGTGCTTGCGCCCATCAGCGGTGTGACCGGTCGGGCCGAACGCTCCGAAGGTGCCTTGGTCAACGCTGGCACCGACAGCCTGCTGACCACCCTGGTGCAAACCTCGCCGATTTGGGTGCGTTTTTCGCTCTCTGACCAAGAGGCCACAGCGCTGCGGGGCAAGCCTGGTGGTCTGGCCAATGCGCAGGTGGCGCTGACCCTGGCCAGCGGCCAGCGGGTGAGCTCGCCTGGTCGTGTCAACTTTGAGGCTGGGCAGGTCGATCCGCGTTTGTCGACCATAGGCTTGCGCGCTGAGTTTGACAACACCAAGCTCGAGGTTTTGCCTGGGCAGTTTGTGCGCGTGGCGCTCACGGTGGGCATGCGCAGCGCCATCTTGCTGCCGCAAACCGCGGTGTTGCAAAACGACCAGGGTCGCTTTGTGTATGTGTTGGGCGAGGAAAACAAAGCCATGGTGCGTCCGCTCAAAACCGACGGTTGGTCGGGCAACCAATGGGTGGTGGTTGGCGGCCTCAAAGACGGTGAGCAGGTGATTGCCGACAATTTGCTGCGCGTGCGCCCCGGCGCGGTGGTCAAGCCTGTGGTGCCAGGCGCTGCTCCGGCCGCGGCCAAGTAAGCGGGGTTCACGCATGTTTCGCTTTTTCATCAACCGGCCGGTGTTCGCCTCGGTCATCTCGCTCATCATTGTGCTGGCCGGTCTGGTGGCGCTCACAGCGCTGCCTGTGGCTGAGTACCCCGAGGTGGCCCCGCCCACAGTCACCATCACCACCAACTACCCAGGTGCCAGTGCCGAGACCCTGACCCGCACCGTGGCCGCTCCCATCGAGGAGCAGCTCAGCGGGATTGAGGGCATCCTCTACTTCAACTCCTCGGCCAGTGCCGACGGCACCCTGACCATCACCGTCACCTTTGCCCCGGGCACCAACGGCAACCAGAACACGGTGGCAGTGAACAACCGCGTGCAGATTGCGCTGCCGCGTTTGCCCGACGAGGTGCGCCGCACCGGTGTGACCGTGCTCAAGCGCTCCAACGACATCTTGCTGCTGGCCGCCGTGCGTTCGCCCACGGGCACACGCGACCCGATTTTCTTGAGCAACTACACCTCGATCAACATGGTCGATGAGCTCAAGCGGGTGGGCGGTGTGGGCGATGTGATTTTGATCGGTGCGCGCGATTACGCCATGCGCATCTGGCTCAACCCCGAGCGCATGGCCCAACTTGGCGTGACCTCCAGCGACGTGGCCAGCGCGGTACGCGCGCAAAACGCCCAGTACGCCACCGGCAAAATTGGCAGCGAGCCCGCTTTGCCTGGCCAAGCTTTGGTGATGACGGCCACCACCCAAGGCCGTTTGCTGCAGCCCGAAGAGTTCGGCAACATCATCGTGCGATCGGGCGGCCCCAATGGCACCTTGCGTTTGCGTGATGTGGCTCGCCTGGAGCTGGGTGCGCAGTCGTATGAGCAGCAAAGCAGCTTGGATGGCTTGCCCTCGGTGTCGATGTTGGTGTACTTGCAGTCTGGCGCCAACGCGCTAGACACGGCCAAAGCGGTTCGCGCCAAGCTTGAAGACCTCAAAACCCGTTTTCCGAGCGATGTGGAATACGTGGTGCCTTTTGACACCACGGCTGTGGTGAGTGCCTCGATCAAAGAGGTGTTGGTGACCCTGCTCGAAGCTGCCTTGCTGGTGGTGGTGGTGGTGTTTGTGTTTTTGCAAAGCTGGCGTGCCACGCTCATCCCAATGATTGCGGTGCCGGTCTCGCTGATCGGTACAGCGGCTGGTTTGTGGGCGTTTGGTTTTTCCATCAACCAGTTCACGCTGTTTGCCATGGTCTTGGCCATTGGCATCGTCGTGGACGATGCGATTGTGGTGCTGGAAAACGTCGAGCGCCTCATGCGCACCGAGGGTTTGTCGGCCAAGGATGCCTCGATCCAAGCCATGCACGAAGTCTCGGGGGCGGTGGTGGCCATTGTGCTGGTGCTGTGCGCGGTGTTTGTGCCCGTGGCTTTCCTGGGCGGCATTGCTGGCAAGCTCTACCAACAGTTTGCCGCTACGATTGCCGTGGCTGTTGTCATCTCTGGCTTGGTGGCCTTGACACTCACCCCGGCCCTGTGTGCCTTGCTGCTCAAGCCTGGTCACCACGAGGCCCCCATCTTCAGGCGATTCAACCGAGGGTTTGACTGGTTCACCGATCGCTACACCCGCATTGTGGGCAGCACCTTGCGCCACAGCCGCATTGGCCTGGTGTTGTTTTTGATGGTGGTGGTGGCCACGGTGGTGCTGTTTCGCATGACGCCCACGGGCTTTGTGCCCTCCGAAGACCGCGGCTTTGTGATTGGCACGCATGCCTTGCCCGATGCGGCCACGCTGCAGCGTACCGCTGGCATGAACAAGCGCATTCTTGAGCAGGTTAAAAAAGAACCTGGGGTCGACCATGTGACCTCGCTGGTGGGGCTGGATGTGGTGGCCGGTGCCAACCGCAACAACGCGGCCACCATGTTCATCACCTTCGAGCCCTGGAGCGAGCGCGACGGCACCACCTTCGATTTTGTCAAAGCCAACACGCCCAAAGCCGGCGCGTTTCGCGAGGGCTT
This sequence comes from Hylemonella sp. UBA6679, assembly GCA_002454975.1. GTDB lineage: Bacteria > Pseudomonadota > Gammaproteobacteria > Burkholderiales > Burkholderiaceae_C > Hylemonella. The sequence goes on along the minus strand of DKJZ01000076.1, from coordinate 16,567 downwards.
GCTGTTCTTCTTCAACCCAGCGCCCATCCGTGGCATTGGTTTGGCCGGTGGTTTTGAGGTGTTTTTGCAAAGCCGCGCCGACCCTGATCCGCGCAAGCTCGCTGAGGTGCTGCGCATCTTTTTGGAGGAGTTGCGCAAAGACCCGCGCCTGACCGGTGTGAACTCGTTTTTCCGACCAACTTCGCCCCAGCTCTACATCGACCTCAACCGCGAAAAAGCCATGGCGCTGGGCGTGCCGCTGCCTGAGGTGTTTGACGCTTTGCAAAGCACCATCGGGGCGATGTATGTCAACGACTTCAACAAATCTGGCCGCACCTACCGTGTGCTGATGCAAGCCGATGCGGCTTACCGCGCCAAGCCCGAAGACATTGGTCGGGTGCAGGTGCGCTCTTCCTCAGGCGCCATGATTCCGTTGGCGGCACTGGTCGAGGTGCGCCAAATCACCGGGGCTGAGCAGCTCGAGCGCTTCAATGGCTTTTTGGCCACCAAGGTGCTGGGCAACAGCGCGCCGGGCGTGAGCTCGGGCGAGGCCATCAAGGCGGTTGAAGAGATCGCCACACGGGTGCTGCCCGAAGGCTACACCCTGTCTTGGAGCGGCCAGGCCTTCCAAGAAAAGCAAACCGGCAAAGCGGCTTTGCTCGCCTTTGGCTTTGGCATCGTGATGGTGTTTCTGATTTTGGCAGCGCAGTACGAGACCTGGTCGTTGCCGGTGGCGGTGATTTTGGCGGTGCCCTTCGCAGCCTTGGGCGCCTTGCTCGCGGTGATGATTCGGGGCATGCCCAACGATGTGTACTTTCAGATTGGCATCGTGGTGCTCATAGGTTTGGCCTCTAAAAACGCGATTTTGATCGTGGAGTTTGCCGCCCAAAAACGCGCGCAAGGCATGGTCGTGGCGCAAGCAGCGTTGGAGGCGGCACGTTTACGCTTGCGCCCCATCATCATGACCTCGCTGGCGTTTGTGTTGGGCGTGCTGCCTTTGCTGGTGTCGAGCGGGGCGGGTTCTGCCGCACGTCGCTCCATGGGCACAGGCGTGTTTGGCGGCATGATCGTGGCGACCTTTGTCGCCACCTTGTTCATCCCCTTGTTTTTCCAGTGGTTGTCGCGCAAAGACCAAGCACCCACAAACACGGCAGGAGAACAGCCATGAGCCGCGCACGCACCTACCCCTTGGTGGCGTTGTGTGTTGCGGCCCTGTCGGCTTGCACCATGGGGCCAGCTTGGCAGCGGCCCGCGGTGGCATTGCCTGCTGCCTACACCAGCGCAGCAGCATTCACCCCGGCTGAGCAGGCACAAACCAGCTTGTCACCTTGGTGGGAAACCCTGGGTGACCCAGAGCTCAACCAGTGGGTCAACAAAGCGTTGCTGGAGAGCCCGCAAACACGGATTGCAGCAGCCAGGGTCGAGGAAGCCGATGCCTTGCTGCGCCAGGCCGGTGCGAGCTTGTTCCCCGAAGTCAACCTGGCACTGGGCGGCGTGAACAACCGGGTCACACAGCTCGGCACAACGCCTGTGCCCGCTGGTGTGCCCGTGGTGCGCAGCGACCGCGTGCTGAACCTGAGCACGAGTTACGAGCTGGATGTGTGGGGCCGTGTGCGCAGTGCTGACCAGGCCGCGCGTGCGCAAGCGCTGGCCAGTCGCTACGCGCAGGCCACGGTGCACACCACATTGGCGGCTGCGCTGGTGCAGTCCTGGGTGAACCTGCGTTCGCTCGATGCCCAGCTCGCACTCTTGCAAAACAATTTGCAAACCCGGCAAGACACGCTGGCCATCACCCAGCGCCGCCAGGCGGGCGGTTTGGCCTCGCAGCTCGATGTGCAAGCCGCGCAGCCCGCGGTGTTGAGCCTGCAGTCGCAAATTGCTGACACCCAACGTCAGCGCAGCTTGGCGCAAAACCTGGTGGCTGTGCTGGTGAACCAGCCCGGTTTGGTGGTGGCCGCGCGCAGCGACTTGCCGCTCGCCCCGAACGTGCCGCCCGGTTTGCCTTCAGCTTTGCTCGAGGCGCGCCCAGATGTGCGTGAAGCCCAGGCCCAGCTCATGGGGGCCAATGCCCGCATCGGCGTGGCGCGTGCGGCCCTGTTCCCCACCCTGAGCCTCACGGCAGCCACAGGCGCGCAAAGCGCGGATTTGAGCAACTTGCTCAAGCCCGAAGCCTTCACATTTGCTTTGGGCTTGAACATCTTGGCGCCTATTTTTGATGCTGGCCGGCGCGACGCTGTGGTGGCCCAGGTGAGTGCCCAACAGCGCCAGCTGGCGGCCAATTACCAGCAAGTGGTGTTGGGTGCTTTGCGCGATGTGCGTGATGCCCTGGTCAGCACCGAGCAGTGGCAAGCCTCGATTGCTGTCTTGACGCAGCAGCGTGACGCGCTGTCCGACAACCTGCGCCTGACCGAATTGCGCGAGGCCTCGGGCTACAGCGCTTCGGCCCAAGTGCTCGATGCCAAGCGCAACCTCAACGACGCCGAGCTCGTCCTGGTGCGGGCCCGTGCTGCGCGCCTGGCCGCGCACGTGGACCTGGTCAAGGCCCTGGGTGGTGGCTGGCCGGGCAGTGTTGCGCCTTGATCCGGTGCTGCACTGAAGACCTCGGTCTAGACATGGATCAAAGCCAGGTGCTTTGATCCATGGTGTCATGGCCCACAGCGCCATGACAGACCAAGACCAAGCACCCGGCGGCCTGACCTCGGCCCAGGCCGCCTCGCGCCTGCAAAGCGATGGCCCCAACCGTTTGCCCAGGCAAAGCCGGCGCAGCTGGGGGCGCATGGCGTGGGAACTCATGCACGAGCCCACCTTTGGCCTGCTGCTGGCCGCTGCCTTGCTCTACCTCTTGCTGGGCGATTGGCACGAGAGTCTGAGCCTGCTGGTGATGGTGTTGGTGGTGCTGGGCCTCACGCTTTACCAAGAGGGTCGCACCGAACACGCGCTGGATGCGCTGGCAGATTTGGCCAGCCCGCGTGCCACCGTGTGGCGCGATGGGCAAGCCCAGGTGCTGCCTGCCACCGAGGTGGTGGTGGGCGACATGCTGCGCATCAAAGAGGGCGACCGCATCGCGGCCGATGGCTGTTTGCGAGGTGTGGGTTTGGTGGGTGTGAACGAGTCCATGCTCAGCGGCGAGTCGGTGCCCGTGACCCGCTTGGGCGAGCAAACCGTGTATGCCGGCACCTTGGTGGTGCAGGGCGCGGCTTGGCTGGAGGTGCAAGCCACCGGGGCGCACACCCGCATGGGGCAAATTGGCCTGGCCTTGAAAAACCTGCAGGCCCAAGACTCTCCCTTACGCGCCCAAACCCGTGTGCTGGTGCGGCGCATGGCCACCTTGGGCCTGGTGGCCAGTGTGATGCTCATCGCCGTGCAAGGCTGGCGTGAGGGCGATTGGCTGCGCGCCACGCTCTCGGGCATTGCCTTGGCCATGGCCATGATGCCCGAAGAGTTTGCCGTGGTGCTGGCCGTGCTGCCCGCCATGGGCGCTTGGCGTTTGTCGCGCCAACAGGTGCTGACGCGGCGCTTGCGGGCCATTGAAACACTGGGCGCGGTCTCGGTGCTGTGCGTGGACAAAACGGGCACCTTGACCGACAACCGCATGCGTGTGGCCGCTTTGCAAGCGGGCGACCAGATCGAGCGCACCAGCCCACAAACCACGCGCCTGCCAGCGTCTTTGCGCACATTGCTCGAGTACGCGATTTTGGCCAGCGAAACCGTGCCGTTTGACCCCATGGAGCGGGCCTGCCACACCTTGGGTGCGCAGTGTCTGCAAGACACAGGGCAACTGCACCGCGATTGGGTGATGGTGCAGCGCTACGAGCTCAGCCCTGAGTTGCGGGCCATGTCGCGGGTGTGGCTCAGCCCTGTGGGGCCAGCGCATGAGGTGGCCACCAAGGGCTCGCCCGAAGCGGTGATGGACCTGTGCCACCTCAGCACCCAAGAGCGCGATGCCCAGCACCAAGCCGCGCAGGCCATGGCCGACCAAGGCTTGCGTGTCTTGGGCGTGGCCAAGGCGCGCCACAACGGCCCGCCTTGGCCAGCTCTGGCCCATGACTTTGAGTTTGCGTGGGTGGGCCTCATTGGGCTGCAAGATCCCCTGCGCGCCGATGTGCCAGCCGCGGTGGCGCAATGCCGCCAAGCCGGTGTGCGGGTGCTGATGATCACCGGCGACTATCCCGGTACGGCGCGCGCCATTGCCCGCGAGGCGGGGCTGGACCTGGGGCCATCGTCTGCATGGCCCGTCATCAGTGGTGACGAGATGGACAGCTGGAGCGATGCACAGCTGCAGTCCCGTTTGCGCCAGGCCAGTGTGTGCGCGCGGATTTCGCCAGCGCAAAAACTGCGCATCGTGCAGGCCCTGGCCGCTGCTGGTGAGGTGGTGGCCATGACGGGCGACGGCGTGAACGACGCGCCCGCCCTCAAGGCGGCTCACGTGGGGGTGGCCATGGGCGAGCGGGGCACCGATGTGGCGCGCGAGGCCGCCTCGGTGGTGCTGGTCAATGACCAGTTCTCATCGCTGGTGTCGGCCGTGCGCATGGGGCGGCGTATTTTTGACAACCTGCGCAAATCCATGGCCTTCATTGTGGCGGTGCACGTGCCTGTGGCGGGCGCAGCGCTGTTGCCGCCCTTGCTGGGTTGGCCGCCGGTGCTGTGGCCGCTGCACATTGTGTTGCTGGAGTTGCTGATCGACCCGTCGTGCTCGCTGGTGTTTGAACAAGAGCGCTCGGCCCCTGACCTGATGCAACGCCCACCGCGCGACCCCAACGCGCCTTTGCTCGACGGCGCGGCTTTGCGCCGTTCGGTACTGCAAGGGCTGGTGGCCTTGGGAGGGGTGATCGCGGTGGTGGCTGTGGCCCGTGGCTTGGGCCATGAGGCGGTGGCCGCCACCTGGGGGTTCATGGCGCTGGTGCTGGGCAACCTGGGTTTGATTGTGGTGAACCTGGGGCCGGGTCGGCGTTGTGGGTCATGCCCACAAGGTGCTTGGCACGGCCGGGCATGGCACCTTGGCGTACTGCAAAACCATGCTTTGTTGTGGGTGCTGGGGCTGACTTTGCTGATGTTGGTGGTGTGTGTGTCGGTGCAGCCCTTGGCCCAGGGGCTGCATTTGGTGCCTTGGCAGCAGTGGCCTTAAACCATGCCTTCGAACATCATCACATCCACCTCGTCGCCTACGGCGACATTGCCTTGGTGGTGGTGCAGCACGATCAGGCCATTGCCCTGCACCATGGAGCTGAGCACGCCCGAGCCCTGGTTGCCCGTGGTGCACACCTGCAGCTGACCATCGACGGTAGACACCGTGCCACGCTGGTACTCGGTGCGGCCGGGTTTTTTACGGATGGCCTCGGTGCTGCGCGCTTTGAGCAAGGGCAGGGGCTTGGCGCGCGCGCCCATCATTTGCAGCAGGGCAGGGCGCACAAAGGCCAAAAATGTCACCATCACGGCCACCGGGTTGCCTGGCAGGCCAAACAGCACCGACTTGCCGATACGACCCACGGCCATCGGGCGGCCCGGGCGCATGGCGATGCGCCAGAAGGCCACATCGCCGAGTTCTTTCATCATGGTTTTTGTGAAGTCGGCCTCGCCCACGCTCACCCCGCCGCTGGTGATGATGGCGTCGGCCTCGCGCGCACCGCGCTCGAACGCGGCCTTGAGCAGGGCGGGTTGGTCTTTGACCACGCCCAGGTCGATCACCTCGCAGCCCAGGCGCGTGAGCAGGCCAAACACCGTGTAGCGGTTGCTGTCAAACACCGCGCCTTCGCGCGGGGCTTCGCCAAGGCTCAAAATTTCATCGCCGGTGGAAAAATACGCCACTTTCAAGCGGCGCAGCACTTGCACGCGGGGAATGCCCAAACTGGCCATCAGGCCAAGAGCTGCGGGCATGAGGCGCTCACCTTTTTGTAGCGCAGCACGGCCAGCGTGCACATCTTCACCCGCCAAGCGGCGGTTGTCGCCAGCGCTGAGAAGGCCTGGCGGGATGGTGATGTGCTCACCCTCGACCTCGACCTCGACCTTGGCCAACTCTTGGGGCACCACGGTGTCCAGGCCAGCGGGCATGATGGCCCCGGTCATGATGCGCACGCATTCACCCGGCTTGACCTGGCCTTGCCAGGCTTTGCCGGCCAAGGCCGTGCCCACCACGTTCAAACGCAAGGCGCTGGCACCCAGCTGCGCGCCTGCGAAGGCATAGCCGTCCATGGCGGAGTTGTCGTGCGGGGGCACGCTCACCGGTGAGATCACGTCGTCGCTCAGGACCCGGCCCAAGGCAGCGAACATGTCGACCGACTCGGTCTCTTGCACCGGCACCACCAAGTGGGCTAAAAACTCGTTGACCGCAGAGGCGCTCAGGGCCTGGGGGTCGTAGCCCTGCAGCTGGGCGGCAATGTGGTCAAGCGTGTTCACTCAGCGGTTCTCCAGGGCCTGCAGCTCTTGCAGGGTGTTGGCGTTGGCAAAAGCGCGGGGGTCGTCGCCGGGCTGGTCAAAGTTCACCAGCGCGACTTTGTGTTGCGCGGTCCAGGCGTCGATTTTTCGACCGCCGGCTTGGGTGAAGGCCACCAGGCTGTCGAGCAGGTCCACCCGCAGCAGGCAAAACACCGGCTGGGTGCGCAGCTCGGTGTGGCCATGTTCGTCGGTTTCGGGCGCGCAGGCCATGGCCAGGTCGGCGTCTTGTTCTTCCAGGGCGTGGGCCAGGCGCGCCACCAGGTCGGTGGGAAACAGCGGGCTGTCGCACGGCGCGGTGGCTAAAAACGTCGTTTCGCAGCGCTCCAGCCCAGTGAGAAAGCCAGCCAACGGGCCGGCGTAATCGTCCAGCACATCGGGCCAGACCTGGGCACCAAACGACTCGTAAGCCGCAAGGTTGCGGTTGGCATTGACCATCACCTGGCCGACTTGCATTTGCAAGCGCATGAGGGTGTTGAGGGCCAGGGGAATGCCGTTGAAGTTTTGCAGACCTTTGTCCACGCCGCCCATGCGCGAGCCGCGCCCGCCAGCCAAAATCAAACCGGTGATGTTGTTGGTGTCAATCATGAGGTGCCAAGTGTGGGTGCGTTGTCAAACCAAGCGAGTCAGAGAGGTTCAGCCACCGATGTAGCTCATTTCCACGCGACGCTGGCCGGGGGCGCTGGTGTCGGGGCCAAGCTCGCTGCGCAGCTCGGAGTAGCGGTCGCTGCGGCCCTGCCAAATGTGGCCAATGGCTGAGGCCAAATCAGCATCGCTGGCGCCGCCTCGGATCAGGCTGCGCAAATCATGTCCCTGGGTGGCAAACAAGCACAGGTAGAGGCGCCCCTCGGTGGACAAACGGGCGCGGTTGCAGTCGCTGCAAAACGCCTGGGTCACGCTGCTGATGACGCCAATTTCACCCAAAGACGGGTCGTGCTGGCCATCGGCGCCGGCAAAGCCCCAGCGCTCCGCGGTTTCGCCTGGGCTGCTGGGGTCGAGCTGCACCAGGGGCAGCTCGGCGTGGATGCGCTTGATCACCTCAGCCGAGGGCAAGACCTCGTCCATGCGCCAGCCGTTGGTGGCGCCCACGTCCATGTACTCGATGAAGCGCAGCACCACGCCCGTGCCGCGGAAATGCCGCACCATGGGCAAAATTTCTTGTTCGTTGGTGCCGCGCTTGACCACCATGTTGACCTTGATGGGCCCCAGGCCTGCGGCCTTGGCGGCTTCAATGCCTTCAAGCACATCGGCCACGGGGAAATCCATGTCGTTCATTTGACGAAAAACCGCGTCGTCCAGGCCGTCCAGGCTCACGGTCACACGTTGCAGGCCAGCGGCTTTGAGTGCTTTTGCCTTGCGCGCGAGCAAAGAGCCGTTGGTGGTGAGCGTGAGGTCCAGCGGCTGGCCCTCGGGTGTGCGCAGGGCGGCGAGCTGCTCAATGAGGATTTCCAGGTTCTTGCGCAGCAGCGGCTCGCCCCCGGTGAGGCGAATTTTTTGCACACCATGCGCCACAAACTGCTGGGCCACCCGGGTGATTTCCTCAAAGCTGAGCAAATGGCTGTGCGGCAGGTAAGGGTAGTCTTTGTCGAAAATTTCCTTGGGCATGCAGTAGCTGCAGCGGAAATTGCAACGGTCGGTCACGCTGATGCGCAAATCGCGCAAGGGGCGGCCCAGGCCGTCGGCCAGCAAGCCGTTGGGGGAGATGCGGCTGGCCGCTTCAAAGGCTTTTGCAGGCACCGACAGGGTGGGGATGCGCTGATCGACCAGGGGAATGACGCGTTCTGACATGGGCCGTATTGTCGCTTGTGCCAGCCCACGCAGCCACAGGGGTATCCACATGACCGCATGCGGTTTGCGGGGTTGGCTTGCTTGGCGGCTGACGGTACCGCGCCACAGGCGTGGCGAGCAGCGCCCTGGCGTCAGGCCGCAGCAAGTAAAATCTTGCCTAATTGCAAGCAGTTTTCACGCTGCGCGCGCGCCGTTTTCTTTCACTTCCAAGTACATCTCTATGTCCCTCGACAAAGTCAAGCCTGGTGCCAAGGCGCCTGAAGTCTTCAATGTGATCATTGAAATCCCGATGAACGCCGACCCGATCAAGTACGAGGTGGACAAAGAGTCGGGCGCCCTGTTTGTGGACCGTTTCATGGGCACGGCCATGCATTACCCCACCAACTACGGCTACGTGCCCCAGACGATTTCTGGCGATGGCGACCCGGTGGATGTGCTGGTGATGACCCCGTTTCCGCTGATTCCAGGCGTGGTGATTCCTTGCCGCGCCATCGGCATCCTGAAAATGGAAGACGAAGGCGGCATTGATGGCAAGGTGTTGGCCGTGCCGACCGAAAAAATCCTGCCCCTGTACGCCAACATCAAGCTGCACACCGATGTGCACGAGCTCACGCTCAAGCAAATCGCCCATTTCTTTGAGCACTACAAAGACCTCGAGCCTGGCAAGTGGGTCAAGGTTTTGGGTTGGGAAGGTGTGGAGGCCGCCAAACAAGAAATCGTTGACGGTGTGGCCAACTACAACAAAGCCTGATCTTCAAAGCCTGCCTGCCTGCGTTCAGCCCTGCGTGGGCTGGCGCAGGGGAGAGCGCTGCGACAAATCGTCCATGTAGTTGTCCACCCCGGCGGCTTCGCGCTCCAAAAAACGCCCAATGGCTTGCGCAAACTGCGGGTGTTCGATCCAGTGGGCGCTGCTGGTGCGCACCGGCATGAGCGCCCGGGCCATTTTGTGTTCGCCTTGCGCGCCACCTTCAAAGCGGCGCACCCCGTTGGCAATGCACCAGGCGATGGGCTGGTAGTAACAAGCTTCAAAGTGCAGGCAGTCCACGCGGGCCAGCGCCCCCCAGTAGCGGCCGTAGGCCACGCTGCCGTCGTCTGACAGGGCAATGAGGCTGCTGGCGATGGGCTGGCCCTCGAGTTCAGCGATGAACAAAAGCCAGTTCTGCGGCATGGTGTTGGCCATGCGCTCAAAAAAATCTGGCGTGAGGTAGGGCGGGTTGCCGTGTTCGCGGTAGGTGCGCTCGTAGCAGCTGTAAAAAAACGCCCAATCTTGCGGGCTGATGTCGCGGCCTTGGCTGTGACGAAAAACCACCCCGGTCTCGTGCACTTTGCGCCGCTCCTGGCGAATTTTCTTGCGTTTGTCTTGGGCCAGCGAGGCCAAAAAGCCCTCAAAACTCTCGAAGGGCTGGCCTTGTGCATCCCGGTTGTGCCAATGGAACTGCACGGTGTGGCGGGGCATGAAGCCCTGGCTGGCCAGGGCGGCTTGGTCGTCGTCGCTGGCAAACAGGGCGTGCAGGGATGAGAGGCCTTCTTGCCGGCACACGGCCAGCAAGGCTTGCACCAGCGTGGTGCGTGCAGCCTCATTGACCGCCAGCAGGCGGCTGCCAGGCACGGGCGTGAAGGGCACTGCCAGCGTGCCCTTGGGGTAGTAATTGAGTCGGTGTTGCTCGTAGGCGTTGGCCCAGGCCCAGTCAAACACATACTCGCCGTAAGAATGCGGTTTGATGTAGATCACCGCAGCGGCCAGCAGGGGCGCCTCTGTTGCGTTGAGTGCGCCTGGTTCGTTGTGTTCGTTATGTCCGTTGCCCTCAGTGACCTCAGTGGCCTCGGGGCCTTGGGTCACCGTGACCCAGCGCGGGTCCCAGCCAGTGTGCGGGCAAGCGCTGAGGCTGAGCTGCAGCGCCTGCAGGTACTCCAAGCGCATGAAGGGGGTGGGGTGGGACTGGGCTGCCAGCAGCTGGTTCCAGGCCTGCGGGCTCACCAGGGGCTGGGAGGACACCCGAATGACATAATTGTCAGAACTCTCGTCAGCCCCAATCGTCATGAATCTCACCCTCTGTGTGGCCCAGCTCAATTTCGTCGTGGGGGACCTGCCCGGCAACGCACAAAAAATCATCGAAGCCGCCACCGAAGCTTATGCCCAAGGGGCCAGGCTGGTGCTCACGCCCGAGCTCTCGATTTGCGGCTACGCCTGCGAAGATTTGTTCTTGCGCCCAGCGTTTCTCGATGCCTGTGATGATGCCCTGAAAACGGTGGCCCGCGCCCTGGCCGGGTTAAAAGACCTCAGCGTGGTGGTGGGCCACCCGCAGCGTTTTGGCCAAGCCCAGCGCGGCCGCTCGGTGTCGGTGCCGGGTCTGCACAATGCCGCCAGTGTGCTGCGCGAAGGCCAGGTGGTGGCCACGTATGCCAAGCGCGAGCTGCCCAACTACCAGGTTTTTGATGAGCGCCGTTATTTCACGCCGGGCAGCAGCCCTTGCGTGGTGGCGGTCGGTGGCCTGCGCGTGGGGCTGTTGATTTGCGAAGACGCTTGGTTTGACGAGCCAGCCCAGCAGGCCCGCGCTGCGGGTGCGCAGCTGCTGGCGGTCATCAACGCATCGCCTTTCCATGCGGGCAAGGGGCTCGAGCGCGAGTCGCAAATGCGCCAGCGCGTCCAGGATTGCGGCTTGCCGCTGGTGTACGCGCACCTGGTGGGTGGGCAAGACGAGGTGGTGTTTGAGGGCCATTCATTTGCCCTGAATGCCGACGGTTCGGTGGCAGCCCGCGCCCCAAGTTTCAAAGAAAACATGTTCTCAGTCAGCGTCCAGCTTGACAAAGATGCTCCTGAAACCATAGCGCCCGTACTGAGTGGGCCGGTCGAGCCTGCCCGCGATTTGCTGGCCGACTTGTGGGATGCGTTGGTGCTGGGCGTGCGTGACTACATTGGTAAAAACGGTTTCCCGGGCGTCATCATTGGTTTGTCGGGTGGGGTGGACTCGGCCTTGGTGCTGGCCGTGGCTGTGGACGCCTTGGGGCCCGAGAAGGTGCGCACTGTCATGATGCCTTCGCCCTACACCGCTGACATCAGTTGGATTGACGCGCGCGAGATGGCCCAGCGCGTGGGGGTGCGGTACGACGAAATTTCCATCGTGCCGGAGTTTGAGGCTTTCAAGGCCTCGTTGGCGTTTGAATTTGCTGGCCTGCCCGAAGACGCCACCGAAGAAAACATCCAAGCGCGCATTCGCGGCACCTTGCTCATGGCCTTGTCCAACAAGAGCGGGCGCATTGTGCTGACCACCGGCAACAAATCGGAGATGGCCACGGGCTACTGCACGCTGTACGGTGACATGGCCGGGGGCTTTGCGGTCATCAAAGACCTGGTGAAAACCACCGTGTTTGACCTGTGCCGCTGGCGCAACAGCCACAACCCCTGCGGCACGGTGGACGACCCTATTCCCGAGCGCATCATCACCCGCCCGCCCAGTGCCGAGCTGCGGCCCGACCAAAAAGACCAAGACAGCCTGCCGCCTTACGAGGTGCTCGACGGGATTTTGCAGCGCTACATGGAGAATGACGAGCCCATCGAGGCCATCGTTGCGCAGGGCTTTGCGCGTGCCGATGTGGAGCGGGTGACGCGGCTGATCAAGATCAATGAGTACAAACGCCGCCAGTCACCCGTGGGTATTCGCGTGACCCATCGCAGTTTCGGCAAAGATTGGCGTTATCCTATTACCAGCAAGTTCCGCGCTTAATTCATTTCAAGGACCCTTTGATGAAACAAATCACCGCCATTCTCAAACCGTTCAAACTCGAGGAAGTCCGCGAAGCGCTGGCCGATGTGGGCGTGACCGGCTTGACCGTGACCGAGGTCAAGGGTTTTGGCCGTCAAAAGGGCCATACCGAGCTCTACCGCGGCGCCGAGTACGTGGTGGATTTTTTGCCCAAGGTGAAGGTGGAGGTGGTGGTGAAGTCTGACGACGTCGACCGCTGCGTGGACGCCATCGTCAAGGCGGCGCGCACGGGCAAAATTGGCGATGGCAAGATCTTCGTCACGCCCGTGGAGCGCGTGGTGCGCATCCGCACCGGTGAGCTCGACGAATCGGCGGTTTAAACGCCCGCAGCCCTCAAGGCCCCAAGGTTCTGAGCCCTGAGCACGGAAGGTCTTAGGCGCTCAGAGCAATTCGCTGCGCGCTTTGGGTGCGAAACCAGCGGCTTGCACCAGGTCTTTGAGCAAGCTATGGGCATCGCTCCCGCTTTGAATCAGCGCCATTTGGGCCTGGCCCATGAAACCCGCACGCACGCTGCTGTCTAAAAACGCCAGCAGGTCTTGGTAGTAGCCTGCGGTGTTGAGGATGCCCACGGGTTTGTCGTGGTAGCCCAGCTGGCGCCAGGTCCAGACCTCAAAGAGTTCTTCAAAGGTGCCTATGCCGCCAGGCAGGGCCAAAAACGCATCGGCCCTGTCGGCCATCATGCGTTTGCGCTCGTGCATGGTTTGCACGATGTGCAGCTCGTCACAGTCGTGGTTGGCCCACTCTTTGTCGACCATGCTTTGTGGGATGACCCCCACCACACGCCCACCACGCTCGCGCGTGGCCTGAGCCACAGCCCCCATCAGGCCGGCTTTGCCGCCACCGTACACAAGTTGTCCGCCGTGGTGGCCGATCCAGTGGCCCACCTCTTGGGCCACGGCTTGATACACCGGCGAGTTGCCCGGGCGCGAGCCGCAGTACACCGCCACAGAAAATGCAGGGCTCATGCCACCACCTTGTGCCAAAGTGCGGTGAGCCAGATGCCGGCACACAGCGTGAGGGTGAGCAGCACCGCGGCGCTGCCCATGTCTTTGGCACGCTTGGACAGCGCGTGCCACTCGGGGCTAACACGGTCCACCACGCTCTCAACAGCGGTGTTGAGCAGCTCGACCACCATCACCATCACCACGGCACTGACCAACACGGCCGTTTCCAGCCAGCTCTTGCCCAGCCAAAACGCAACAGGCAGGGCCACCAAGCTGGCCAAGGCTTCTTGGCGAAAGGCGGTTTCACCCCAGCCGGCGCGCAAACCTTGCAAAGAAAAAAGCAAGGCATGCCACATGCGGCTGGTGCCGGTGCGTGATTTTTGGGGGTTGATCAGGTCGTCAGGGCGCATGCTCAGATTGTGACCCAATCGCTGGGGCTTGGTAGACGCAGTCGAGGCGCCCTGAGCTTGAAAGCCCTTGGTTTTGAGCCTTGGGTGGGGGAGCTAAGGGGTCTTCAGCGTCTTCGCTGCTGAGTTGCTTTACGCCCTCGCTGCTCAGCGTCTTTGCGACTTGACGACTTGACGACTTAGCGACTCAAAGGCTCGGAGGTCACCAGACGGGTGCCGGCCAGAGCGTCGTGCGGGAATTGCCCCAGCGTGTGGAAGCGGCTGAGCAAGGCCCACACCAGCACCCAACCCACCCAGATCACACCCGCTTGGGCGCCACCGATGCCAAACACGGCCGTGGCCATGAGTGGCGGCACAAACCACAGCCAGCTCAGCACATAGCGCAGCAAAGCGCGGGGCTGGGTGAGGGCCTGGCCGCGGGCGTCAACCACGCGGATGTTCCACGTTTTCATGGCCAGGGTTTGCCCGCGTGACCAGAACCAGGTGAAGTAAATGCCGAGAACCAAAAACAAAAATGCCTGTTGCACGTGCCGATTGTCCAGCGCATGGCGGGTTTGCGACAGGGTGCTGAAGAGGTAGCCGGCCAAAAACACCACCCCGAACAAGAGCATGCCTTCGTACATCCAGCACGCCATGCGTCGGCGAAGGCCAGGCGCACGCAAAGTCTCAGGCCTTGTGCCTGCTGAAGGTTGGCTCATGGCTCAGTGGGTCGAGGTGCTGGTGGTAGGGCCGAGGGAACCAGGGGTTTCGCTGACCTGGGCTGCGGTGGGCAGCAGCGTTTTGGGGTCCACCGATTGCGAAGGGACCGCCAATTTGAAGCCCGGCTCCGGGGCTTTTTCGTAAGGGTGTTGGATCACAGGCACGTCGGCCAATTTTTCGGCCTGGGCGGGTTTGGCCACGGCCACGCCGGGCGTGAGGCGCACAGCAGGCGCTTGGGCCGCGAGCTTTTGCTTTTCTTCTGTGCTGAGTTGCTGGTAAGCCTCCCATTGCTGGGTTTTGAGCTCAGCGGGCACTTTCTTGGTGGCGACGAAATTTTGGCGCGCCTCAATGCGCTCTTGCCGCGGCAGGTTCACCCATTCGCGCATGCGGCTTTGGAGCTTGGTTTGCTCATCGGGCGACATCTGCTGGAAGTTTTTCGACATCAGCATCCACTTGCGTTTGCTGTCGCTGGCAAGTTCAGGCCACACGGCTTGCAAGGGCGTGAGGGCGGCGCGTTGGTCGGCTGTCAGGTCTTTCCAAACCGGGGCAGCGTTCAGAGGCGTGGCCGGTGTCGGTGGGGTTTTGGCGGCCACAGGGGTGCTCTTCATCGCAACAGCTGGGGCTTGGGCAGCCGGGGCTGGTGCAACTGGCGACTGGCCTGGGCGCAAAGCGTAAAAAGCCGCAAGCACCACCACGATACCCAACAACACGGCCAAGCCACGCCGCAGGCCGGCAGGCGCTGGGGCGCTTACGCTGGCTGTGGGGGTGGCGGGTAGCTTGGGTTTCACGTCGGGCTCGGGTTGTGTCTTAAAACTGAAGGCTAGTTTTTTCAATTGTTGGAGGTGCTGCGCTCGACCAGCGGCATTTTCAAAAACTGGACAAAGCCTGGGTCAGTGTAAGCGTGGGGCGGCAGGTCGTCGGTGAGCAAGGCGGTGTCGATTTCAGCCAGCTCATTGTCGCGCTCATCGGAAATGACCATGTTGACGGCGAACAAACTCACCGCCAATGCCAACAAAG
Source organism: Hylemonella sp. UBA6679 (assembly GCA_002454975.1). Classification (GTDB taxonomy): domain Bacteria; phylum Pseudomonadota; class Gammaproteobacteria; order Burkholderiales; family Burkholderiaceae_C; genus Hylemonella. Next base: position 1,540 of record DKJZ01000076.1, on the reverse strand, counting down.
GTGCCAAACTGGCCCAGCGTGTCCAAACCGAGGTGTTGGGGCCGCCTTGCAGGGCGGCAGCGCCAGAGGATTGGAGCACCAAGGCTTGGGCGGGTTGCAACTGGCTCAGGGCCTGCAAACGCGCCACGCGCAGGCGTTCGCTGATGTCGTGGGGCAGCTGATCGGTGGCTTGGGACAGGCGGCGTGCCAGGCGCTGGCCGAACACGTCTTCAGACGTTGGGGCCTGGCGGTGCTTGCTGGGTCGGTTGTCGCTGTGTGGTGTCATGGTTGGAATCCTTTGGCTTTCAGGGCCTTGGAGAGAGCGTGGACCGCCCTGGAGCAGTGTGTTTTGACGCTGCCTTCGGAACAGCCCATGGCCGCAGCCGTCTCGGCCACGTCCAACTCCTCCCAGTAACGCAGCAGGAAGGCTTCCCGTTGACGAGCTGGCAGGGCCAAAATTTCGTTTTCAATTTCTAGCAGTATTTGTGCCCGCTCGGTGCTGGTTTCTGCGCTTTCGGTGCGTGACCCGGGGTCGTCCACGGTCAGGCTCTCCAGCACATCAAAACTGCCGTCGTCCCCGTCCACCTCAAAGTCGCTCATGTTGGAGAACAGGGCGTTGCGCGTCTTTTGCCGCCGGAACCAGTCCAGCATGGTGTTGCTCAAGATGCGCTGAAACAGCATGGGCAACTCATCAAGCCCCTTGTGGCTGTAGTGCTCAACGAGTTTCATCATGCTGTCTTGAACGATGTCGAGCGCCGCCTCCTCGTTGCGCACGTGGTAGTACGCCCGTTTGAAAGCACGCTTTTCATTGTCCTTGAGGAAGTCTGAAAGCTCTTGCGCAGAAGCCAAAGTTCAGGCCCGATGACCGGGAGTTTGGGTGGGTGGGGTAGGCTCTTTGGGCGCGATTATGGCACCAAGCTGGTGTGAGGCTCTCAAGTATTTACGAGCGCTTGGCAATCAATGCGATAATGCGCGATTGCAAATCTGAAGGCAAACGGGTCTAGGTCCGGCGATGCAATCCATGCGCCCATGTCCACGGCCTTAAGTCCTGCAGCAACGCCACAAGCGTTCGCGAAGGGGCACCCAAGGTTTTTCGTTAGAGAAATTCACAAAGGTTCATCATGGAAGCGACATCTCCCGCGCATTCTGACCATGAGCCCCGCGCCGAACTCGAGTTGCGCGGTGCCGAAATCATGGTCAAGGCCCTGCAGGCCGAAAACGTTCAATACCTCTGGGGTTACCCCGGCGGTGCTGTGCTGCACATTTACGACGCCCTGTACAAACAGGACACCATCCAGCACATTTTGGTGCGTCACGAGCAAGCCGCCGTGCACGCGGCCGATGGCTATGCCCGCGCCACGGGCGATGTGGGCGTGGCCCTGGTCACCTCCGGCCCCGGTGTCACCAACGCCATCACCGGCATTGCCACGGCCTACATGGACTCCATCCCGATGGTGATCATCACCGGCCAGGTGCCCACAGCCGCCATTGGCCTGGATGCTTTCCAAGAGTGCGACACCGTGGGCATCACACGCCCCATCGTCAAACACAATTTTTTGGT
>DKJZ01000065.1 GCA_002454975.1 Hylemonella sp. UBA6679 | reverse complement strand
CAGCATGGGCGGCAATGTGGTGATGTTGTATGCCGGCAGCCGGCCTGAGCGTATTCGCCGCCTCATCAACCTCGAGGGTTTTGGCATGCCCGCCACCCAGCCCACCCAAGCGCCCAAGCGCTACGCGCAGTGGATGGACGAGCTCAAAGACCTGTACCAAGGCGACAAAGCGCTCAAAACCTACCCCGGGCTCGAGGGCGTGGCCCAGCGCCTGATGAAAACCAACCCCAGGCTGCCCCTGGACAAAGCGCTGTGGCTGGCCTCGCATTGGTCGGCCGAGGTCTCCCCCGGGCAATGGCAGATTTTGGGCGATGCGGCCCACAAAATCACCAACGCCCAGCTTTACCGGGTGGAAGAGGTGCTGGCGCTGTACGCCAGCATCAGCGCGCCGGTGCTCTCGGTGGAGGCCAGCAACAACCAAATGGACGTTTGGTGGAAGGGCCGCTACACCCTGGCCGAGTTCCATGAGCGCCTCCAAAGTGTGCCCAAGCTCAAGCAAGCCACCGTCACCGAGGCTGGCCACATGCTGCACCATGACCAACCCGCGCAGCTGGCCCGCTTGATTGAAGATTTCCTGGCCTGAAGACCGCTGGCACGGCTTCTGGCCGAGCCCCTTGAAGCGTCAGCCTTTTGGCCTGTAAGCGTGCGAAAATAGCAGGCTACACAAAGGAACACGCACCATGGAAGCAGAACGCATCAACCAGATCGGCAACCAACTCTCAGATCTGAGCCAGCGGACCGTCGATTTACGGAGGTATCTTTGACTACGATGCCAAGTCTGAACGGCTGAGAACCGTCAACGCATCGCTCGAAGACCCCAAGGTTTGGGACGACCCAAAACGCGCCCAAGAGTTGGGCAAAGAGAAAAAAGCCCTCGACGGCGTGGTGGTCACCCTCAACGACCTCACCCGCGACCTGGCTGACAACGCCGAACTGTTTGAGATGAGCAAGGCCGAAGGCGACTTCGACGGCCTGGAGAGCATTGCCACGGACGCCGCCAAATTGGCCGCCAGCGTCGAGCAGCTCGAGTTCCGCCGCATGTTCAACAACCCGGCCGACCCGATGAACGCCTTCCTGGACATCCAGGCCGGCGCCGGCGGCACCGAGGCCTGCGACTGGGCCAGCATGTTGCTGCGCCAGTACCTCAAGTACGCCGAGCGCAAGGGTTTCAAAACCACCATGGAAGACGAGACCCCGGGTGACACCGCGGGCATCAAGGGCGCGACCATCAAGATCGAGGGTGAGTACGCTTTTGGTTTGTTGCGCACCGAAACCGGCGTGCACCGCTTGGTGCGCAAGTCGCCCTTTGATTCGTCGGGCGGCCGCCACACCAGCTTTGCCAGCGTGTTCGTGTACCCCGAGGTGGATGACTCGATCGAGATCGACATCAACCCCAGCGACGTGCGCACCGACACCTTCCGTGCCAGCGGCGCGGGCGGTCAGCACATCAACAAAACCGACTCGGCCGTGCGCTTGACGCACATCCCCACCGGCATCGTGGTGCAGTGCCAAGACGGCCGCAGCCAGCACAGCAACCGCGACGTGGCCTGGAAGCGCCTGCGCAGCCGCTTGTACGACTTTGAAATGCGCAAACGCATGGAAGCGCAGCAAAAGCTCGAAGACACGAAAACCGATGTGGGCTGGGGCCACCAGATTCGCTCGTACGTGCTGGACCAAAGCCGCATCAAAGACTTGCGCACCAACTTCGAAACCTCGGCCACCCAAAAAGTGCTCGACGGTGACCTCGATGCGTTCATCGAAGCCTCGCTCAAGCAGGGCGTCTGATATTTCTGGAGATCACCATGCGTGAAGGACACGTCCAAGTCATCCACCGCGACAGCTACACCGCCCCGCCCTATTGGGTGGACACGGTCGAGCTGACCTTTGACCTTGACCCAGCAAAAACCCGCGTGCTCAACAAAATGCGCTTGCGCCGCAACGCCGACGTGCCTGCCGGCCCGCTGCGCCTGGACGGCGAAGAGCTCAACCTGGCGCGCGTGCTGGTCGATGGGCGCGGCACCAGCTTCAAAATGGACGACGGCCAACTGGTGCTGGAGAACCTGCCTGAGGGCAGTTTTGAGCTGGAGATTTTCACCACCTGCGCGCCGGTGAAAAACACCAAGCTCATGGGCTTGTACGTGAGCAACGACTCGTTCTTCACCCAGTGTGAGGCTGAGGGTTTTCGACGCATCACCTACTTTTTAGACCGCCCCGATGTGATGGCCAGCTACACGGTGACCTTGCGTGCCGACAAAGCCCTCTACCCGGTGCTGCTCTCCAACGGCAACCTGGTGGCCCAAGGCGAGGTGGCCGGTGATCCCACCCGCCACTTTGCGACCTGGGTCGACCCGCACAAAAAGCCCTGCTACCTGTTTGCACTGGTGGCGGGCAAGCTCGTGGCACGCGAGCAGCGCATCACCTCACGCGCGGGTAAAGAGCACGTGCTGCAGGTGTATGTGCGCCCTGGCGACCTGGACAAAACCGAGCACGCCATGAACTCGCTCATGGCCTCGGTGGCTTGGGACGAGGCCCGCTTTGGGTTGAGCCTGGACCTGGACCGCTTCATGATTGTGGCCACCAGCGACTTCAACATGGGCGCCATGGAAAACAAGGGCCTCAACATCTTCAACACCAAGTACGTGTTGGCCAACCAAAACACCGCCACCGACACCGACTTTGCCAACATCGAATCGGTGGTGGGCCACGAGTATTTCCACAACTGGACGGGCAACCGCATCACCTGCCGCGACTGGTTCC
>DKJZ01000035.1 GCA_002454975.1 Hylemonella sp. UBA6679 | reverse complement strand
TTCTAAGCAGATCGGAATTAATGATGGCTAAAGTTCAAGCAAAAATGCAAGGTAAGGCCGAGGGTCCTGAGGACGGTCTGCGCGAGAAGATGATTGCGGTTAACCGCGTCACCAAAGTGGTGAAGGGCGGCCGTATTCTCGGTTTCGCAGCCTTGACCGTGGTGGGTGATGGCGATGGCCGCGTTGGCATGGGCAAAGGCAAGTCGAAAGAAGTGCCTGCAGCTGTGCAAAAGGCCATGGAAGAGGCCCGCCGCAACCTGGCTAAAGTTTCTTTGAAGAACGGTTCGATTCACCACGTGGTGACTGGCCGTCACGGTGCAGCTTCCGTGATGATGGCTCCCGCCCCCAAGGGTACGGGCATCATCGCTGGTGGTCCTATGCGCGCTGTGTTCGAAGTGATGGGTATCACTGACATCGTCGCCAAGAGCCACGGTTCGAGCAACCCCTACAACATGGTGCGTGCAACATTGGACGCACTGTCCAACTGCACCACACCAGGTGAAGTGGCAGCTAAACGCGGCAAGAGCGTTGAAGACATCTTCGCCTGATCGGGGTAAATCATGACGACACAACAAACAGTCAAACTGCAATTGGTTCGTAGCCCTATCGGCTGCAAAGAATCACACCGTGCCACCGTGCGTGGCCTCGGTCTTCGCAAGCTCAACAGCGTGAGCGAGTTGCAAGACACGCCCGCAGTTCGCGGCATGATCAACAAGATCAGCTATCTGGTCAAAGTGCTGTAAGAGGCAAATGATGGAACTCAATAGCATTCAACACGCACCTGGCGCCAAGCACGCCAAGCGTCGCGTCGGCCGTGGTATCGGCTCCGGTTTGGGTAAAACCGCCGGTCGTGGTCACAAAGGTCAAAAATCGCGTTCTGGCGGTTACCACAAAGTGGGCTTTGAAGGCGGTCAAATGCCTTTGCAGCGTCGCTTGCCCAAGCGTGGTTTCAAGTCACAGACTTTGAAGTTCAACGCTGAAATCACCTTGACCCAACTCGAAAATCTCGGCCTCGATTCAGTTGATTTGCTGGCTTTGAAACAAGCTGGTTTGGTCGGTGAAATCGCCAAAGTTGTGAAAGTTATCAATACCGGTACGCTGACCAAGTCGGTCAAGCTCAACGGTATCGGTGCGACTGCAGGTGCCAAAGCAGCCATTGAAGCTGCTGGCGGTGCGATTGCTTAATGCAGAGGTTTGACGGTGGCAACTAACGCATCTTCGACGGCGAACAAGTACGGTGACCTCAGTCGCCGTCTGATGTTCTTGTTGCTCGCGCTGGTTGTTTACCGCATCGGCGCGCACATTCCTGTGCCCGGTATCAACCCCGACCAACTCGCTTCGCTGTTCAAAGACCAGCAAGGCGGCATCCTGAGCTTGTTCAACATGTTCTCGGGTGGCGCTTTGTCTCGGTTCACTGTGTTTGCGCTGGGGATCATGCCGTACATTTCGGCATCGATCATCATGCAGCTCTTGACCTATGTGTTGCCCAGCTTTGAGCAACTCAAGAAAGAGGGCGAAGCAGGTCGTCGAAAAATCACCCAGTACACCCGCTACGGCACACTTGGTTTGGCAGTGTTCCAATCTTTTGGTATTGCTGTTGCGCTTGAGAGTTCTGCTGGCTTGGTGATGTCGCCTGGTTTTGGCTTTCGCATCACTGCTGTGTGCACGTTGACCGCAGGCACCATGTTTTTGATGTGGCTGGGCGAGCAAATCACTGAGCGTGGTTTGGGCAATGGCATTTCGATTTTGATTTTCGGCGGCATTGCAGCTGGGTTGCCAAGCGCCATCGGTGGTTTGCTTGAGTTGGTGCGTACTGGCGCGATGAGCATCATTGCTGCACTCTTCATCGTGCTGTTGGTGGCTGGTGTCACTTACTTCGTGGTGTTCGTTGAGCGAGGCCAACGCAAGATTTTGGTGAATTACGCGCGTCGGCAAGTGGGTAACAAGGTCTATGGTGGGCAATCGTCGCACCTGCCTTTGAAGCTCAACATGGCTGGTGTGATTCCTCCGATTTTTGCATCGTCGATCATCTTGCTGCCTGCAACGGTGGTGAGCTGGTTCAGCAGTGGTGACAGTTTTGTTTGGCTCAAGGACATTGCCTCGAGCTTGACACCGGGCCAACCCATCTACGTGATGTTGTACGCCTCGGCCATTGTGTTTTTCTGTTTTTTCTACACAGCCTTGGTGTTCAACAGCCGCGAAACGGCAGACAACCTCAAGAAAAGTGGTGCGTTCATTCCTGGCATTCGCCCGGGTGATCAAACAGCCAAATACATTGATAAAATATTGCTCCGTTTGACGTTTGCCGGCGCTATTTACATCACCTTTGTGTGCCTGCTGCCGGAATTTTTGATCTTGAAATACAACGTGCCTTTCTACTTTGGCGGCACTTCGTTGTTGATCATCGTGGTTGTCACCATGGATTTCATGGCCCAGGTACAAAATTACCTGATGTCGCAACAGTATGAGTCCTTGTTGAAGAAAGCGAATTTCAAGTCCACCAATGTGTGAGCGACATGTCCAAGGACGACGTGATTCAGATGCAGGGCGAGGTCGTTGAGAACTTGCCCAACGCGACGTTTCGAGTGAAGTTAGAAAATGGTCATGTGGTCTTAGGCCACATCTCAGGGAAGATGAGGATGCATTACATACGCATCTTGCCTGGTGACAAGGTTACGGTTGAGTTGACGCCTTATGACTTGACCAGAGCGCGAATTGTGTTTCGTGCCAAATAGGTCAGTCTTAGGGCAATCCGCTTGCAAGCTTGGGTGCTTACAGGTCAACGTTTAAGAGTTTTAGGAGAGTGAAATGAGAGTTTCGGCTTCGGTCAAAAAAATTTGCCGTAACTGCAAAATTATCCGCCGCAAAGGCGTTGTTCGTGTGATCTGTACAGATCCACGTCACAAGCAGCGTCAAGGCTGATTGCAAGAGTTATAGAGGACCAACATGGCACGTATCGCTGGCATTAACATTCCGCCGCATCAGCACGCTGAAATCGGCTTGACCGCAATCTTTGGTATTGGTCGTACCCGTGCTCGCAAAATTTGCGAAGCATGCGACATCGCTTATTCCAAGAAGGTCAAAGACCTGACGGATGGAGATCTCGAAAAAATCCGCGACGAAATCGCTCAGTTCACGATCGAGGGTGACCTTCGCCGTGAAACAACCATGAACATCAAGCGTTTGATGGACATCGGTTGCTACCGTGGTTTCCGTCATCGCCGTGGTTTGCCCATGCGTGGTCAGCGTACCCGTACCAATGCACGTACCCGCAAAGGTCCGCGTAAAGCTGCTCAATCCCTGAAAAAATAACAGGCACTGAAAGAACATCATGGCCAAGCAACCATCCAATAGCGCCGCACAACGCGTTCGCAAAAAAGTCCGTAAGAATGTTGCCGACGGCATTGCCCACGTGCATGCTTCGTTCAACAACACCATCATCACGATCACCGATCGTCAAGGCAATGCCTTGTCGTGGGCATCGTCGGGTGGTCAAGGTTTCAAGGGCTCACGCAAGTCCACTCCCTTCGCAGCCCAGGTGGCTTCTGAGGTGGCTGGTCGTGCTGCCATTGAGCAGGGTATCAAGAACCTCGACGTTGAGATCAAAGGCCCCGGCCCAGGTCGCGAGTCCTCGGTTCGTGCTCTGGCAGCGCTCGGTATTCGCATCAACACCATTGCTGATGTGACACCCGTGCCGCACAACGGTTGCCGTCCTCAAAAACGCCGCCGTATTTAAGTTTGTGGACCCCTGCTTGCACGGGTCCTTTAATTCAACAAGCCCACCGCTGTCAGTTTTGGCTGGCAGCTCCTGCAGATATCTGCAGCAGATGACATAGAAGGACGTTCAAGTGGCACGCTACCTCGGCCCCAAGGCCAAACTCTCACGCCGTGAAGGCACGGACTTGTTCCTCAAGAGCGCACGCCGCTCGATCAGCGACAAGGCCAAATTCGACAGCAAACCCGGCCAGCACGGTCGCACCTCCGGTGCTCGTACCTCTGATTTCGGTCTGCAGTTGCGCGAAAAGCAAAAAGTCAAGCGCACCTATGGCGTGCTTGAGCGTCAGTTTCGCCGTTACTTCGCCGAAGCTGACCGTCGCAAAGGCAACACCGGTGCAAACCTGTTGTTCTTGCTTGAGTCGCGTCTGGACAACGTGGTGTACCGCATGGGCTTTGGCTCCACACGTGCAGAAGCCCGCCAGTTGGTGTCGCACAAAGCCATCACCGTCAATGGTCAATCCGTCAACATCCCTTCTTACAGTGTGAAGACAGGTGACGTGGTGTCCGTTCGCGAAAAATCTAAAAAGCAAAACCGCATTGTTGAGGCGTTGCAACTCGCTCAGCAAGTTGGTATCCCTGCTTGGGTTGAAGTCAACATTGACAAAGCCGAAGGTACTTTCAAGAAAGTGCCTGATCGCGATGAATTTGGCTCTGACATCAATGAATCGTTGATCGTCGAGTTGTACTCTCGCTAATCAGATTCAAATTGAATCCGTTCCTGAATCGCGCTCGTCGCGATTTGGGTGCTTCACCAGCCTTACCGGTGTAACGAGCCGGGGGTATTGATAGGAAGTCTGAATGCAAACAAGTCTGCTGAAACCCAAAACCATCAACGTTGAGCAGCTCGGTCATAACCGGGCTAAAGTCGCTTTGGAGCCCTTTGAGCGTGGTTATGGTCACACTTTGGGTAATGCATTGCGCCGCGTGTTGTTGTCATCCATGCCTGGCTTCGCAGCCACAGAGGTGACCATCGCCAACGTGCTGCACGAGTACTCGTCGATCGATGGTGTGCAAGAAGATGTGGTGAACATCTTGTTGAACCTCAAAGGCGTGGTGTTCAAGTTGCATAACCGTGATGAAGTCACCTTGAGCCTGCGTAAAGACGGCGAAGGTTTGGTCACTGCTGGCGACATTCAAACGCCCCACGATGTTGAAATTGTTAACCCTGAGCACGTGATCGCCACGCTCTCGGCTGGTGGCAAGCTCGACATGCAGATCAAAGTTGAAAAAGGCCGCGGCTACGTGCCCGGCTCGATGCGTCGTCACGCCGATGACCAGACCAAATCCATTGGTCGCATCGTGCTTGATGCCTCGTTCTCACCCGTCAAGCGCGTGAGCTACACGGTTGAAAGCGCTCGTGTTGAGCAGCGTACTGACCTCGACAAACTCGTGGTTGAAATCGAAACCAACGGTGCCATCACTGCTGAAGACGCAGTGCGCGCATCTGCCAAAATTTTGGTGGAACAGCTCGCTGTGTTTGCCCAGCTCGAAGGCAATGAGTTGGCGGCATTTGACTCGCCGTCGCCTCGTGGCAGCGCGCAGTTCGACCCGATTTTGTTGCGCCCCGTGGACGAGCTCGAACTCACCGTTCGTTCGGCCAACTGCTTGAAAGCTGAAAACATTTATTACATCGGTGATCTGATTCAGCGCACCGAAAATGAATTGCTCAAGACCCCTAACCTGGGTCGCAAATCGCTCAATGAAATCAAGGAAGTGCTCGCTTCCCGTGGTTTGACATTGGGCATGAAGCTGGAGGCTTGGCCCCCAGCTGCCCTCGAAAAGCGTTAATTTTTAACAGTGCAACAGGCAGTACCTGATCCGGCTGCCTGCATATAACGAAAGGAAAGCACCATGCGTCACGGACACGGACTTCGTAAACTCAACCGCACCAGCGAACACCGTCTGGCCATGCTTCGTAACATGATGAACTCACTCATCGAACACGAAGTCATCAAAACCACAGTGCCCAAAGCCAAAGAGCTGCGTCGCGTGGTCGAGCCCATGATCACATTGGCCAAAGAAGCCACCTTGGCTAACCGTCGTTTGGCCTTCGACCGCCTGCGCGACCGCGACAGTGTGACCAAGTTGTTCAACGACCTGGGCCCCCGCTTCAAGGCACGTCCTGGTGGCTACACACGTATTTTGAAGATGGGTTTCCGCGTGGGTGACAACGCGCCCATGGCCTTGGTTGAGTTGGTCGATCGCCCAGCTGAGCAAGATCAAACAATTACCGAGTCTGCCTCGTAATCCGAGCTGCTTTACAAGGTATAATTCAAGTCTACCGCGAGATGGAGCAGTCTGGTAGCTCGTTGGGCTCATAACCCAAAGGTCGGAGGTTCAAATCCTTCTCTCGCAACCAATGAAATCAAGCACCTAGCTTGTGCATGAACCCACCGCAAGGTGGGTTTTTTGTTGCCGTTTCACTTGGATGTTTTTGGCGTTGCCAGCAGAGGCTCAGAGTTTTTCCCCGCCGATCGTGTTTCGGCAGTTGCTTTCAAGAGATCAGGCACCACATCTTGCGCACCCTTCATGAAGTGCCGGATGGTCAGGTGGATCATGCTGTCGAGGTCTTCTTCCATGGGGACGTCAAAAATCCAGTGTCTTTGGCCCCAGTAAAAAACACGCGCATTGATGCCCCAAACCAGTTCAACCTCGGCGGTGGTCAGGGCAAGCTCGCTCGGTGGTGGCAGGCCGAGTGTTGCACGCAGTTCAGTGGCCACGGGCTCCAAGATTCGGCTGCGCAAAAACTGCAAGTAGCGTTTGTTGATGTCTTCATTACGTAAGCCTGAAAACATGAAGATTCGCACCCAGTCCCAGGTCAGGGCTGTTCGCGCGTAGTCGGTGTAGAGCCGAATGAGGCGACTCTCTAAGGGCATGCTTCTGTCGGCAATGATGGATTCCCAATAAGGGTTCCAGCGCCCCACATACACCTCTTGGTAAACCCGGTCGATCAGCGCTGCCTTGGTTGGAAAGTAGCGGTAAATCAAAGACTGCGTCACGCCAAGGCGCCTGGCAAGCTCGCGTGTATCGCCATCGAAACCAACCTCGGCAAAAAATTTCACAGCCTCCTGCGCAATGATGCGTTCGCGCTCGCCACCTTGCAAACGTGTACGTGGCGTGGGTTCTGCGCTGGTATCGCTCGTGGTTGTCTTGGTCATGAAAACAATGCTCGCTGATGGGTTCGAACGGACAAGTAGGCGTCACTGACTTGCCCGCATGAGGCATTATTGTTCAGTTTAAGTGTTCTGATGCACACTTATGATGACGACCATCATCGCAAGAAAGACACTGTTCATGAAAACCTCCTACACAGTCACCGGACCTGCATCAGCGCCTTGGCTCACCTTGAGTCATCCGATCGGTTCAGACAAAAAAATTTGGGATGGCTTGACCACCCGGTTGGCGCAGCACTACCAAGTGCTGGCTTACGACGTTCGCGGCCACGGGCAAAGCCCCATGGTGGAAGGTGCCGCGAGCATGGACGCGTTGGCCGATGATTGCATCGCCTTGTGGGACGCTTTGGGCATCACGCAAAGCGCGTTCGTCGGCTTGTCTTTGGGGGGCTGCATAGGCCTGGCGCTGGCCAGCAAGGTGCCCAACCGCGTGCGTGCGCTGACCATTGCCTGCTCTCGTTTGGAGATGGACGAAGCAGCTGAAAAAATGTGGCGTGATCGGGCCAACTTGGTTTTGGCTCAGGGAATGAACGGTATCGTCGAGGCAACGCTTGAGCGCTGGTTGACAGAGGCCTGGCGCCAAGCTCATCCGCAGCAAGTACTTGCAATCAAAACCACACTGGCTGGCACCAGCCCATCTGGTTTTGCGTATTGCGCGCAGGCCTTGGCGCAGGGGCAGCCTCTGTCGCGTTTGGGCAAGCTTCAGATGCCCGTACAAATCATGGCCGGTACAGATGACAAAGCAGTGCCGACGCAGTTTCTGAAGGCGTATGCGCAACAAGCTGCAGGTTCGCATTGGCATGAGTTGCCAGGCTCGCACTTGTTGCCCATTGAAAACGAGGAGATGTTTGCCCAAGCTTTGTTGCAGTTTTTGGCTCAAGTGCAGCCGTAAAAACCAACGAGGCGTGGTGAGTCTGCGCCCGGTTTGCTACTGAAATCTGCGCTGGACGTACCCGCTCCTAAGGGATAACCCCAGTTCTAAAAGATCAATTGCTCACTACCATGGTGATCAACTGATCATTAGGATCGGTCCTGTTGGACAAAAGGGGTATCAAGTGTCAGACATGCATGCCAAGGAGCCAGGTGATCCGCGCGATTTGCGCATGGCCTTCGGCCGTTTTGGCACAGGGGTGACCATCGTCACCACCTTGGCTCAGGACGGGTCGCGTGTTGGCCTCACCGCCAACTCCTTCAACACCGTTTCTTTGGAGCCACCCATTGTGGTGTGGAGCTTGTCGAGCAAGTCTGTGAGCCTGCCTGCCTTCCAAAGCGCAGGGCGCTTTGTGGTGAATGTGCTGAGCCAAGAGCAACTGCCTTTGTCGCAGCGGTTTTCAAAAAGTGTCCCTGACAGGTTCGCCGGTGCAGATGTGCAGCAAGGGCTCGGCGGTCTGCCGCTGCTCAAAGGTAGCGCCGCTGTTTTTGAATGCCGCACCATCATGGAGCGATTGCTGGGTGACCATGTTCTTTTCTTGGGGCAAGTCGAGCGCTATGCCTACCAAGCCAGCGAGCCGCTGCTCTACCTCAACGGCAAATACGCCCAAGCGCAAGCCTTGGAACTCGCCGTTTAAGTTGTTCAATTCACCTCTACACAAGGAACTGCTATGAAGCTGGGTATGTTCATGATGCCTTTGCATCCCCCGGGCCGCCGTGTTGTTGAATCACTGCAAGAAGACCGTGAAGCCATCATCTTGGCTGACCGACTGGGGTACAGCGAAGCGTATGTGGGTGAGCACGTCACCGACGCGGCTGAGACGGTCACATCCTCTTTGATGTTTCTGGCCAGCGTGGCCTACGAAACCCGTTCCATCATGCTGGGGACAGGTACGATCAACCTGCCCAACTCCCACCCGGCGGCCGTGGCTGCCCAGGTGGCCATGCTCGATCAGATGCTCAAGGGTCGCTTCATCATGGGCATCAGTCCTGGTGGCTTGATGTCAGACGCAGAGGTCTTTGGCAACTTCGGCAAAGACCGCAACAAAATGTTTGTGGAGTGCATCAACACGGTGCTGAAAATTTGGGAGTCTGAGCCGCCCTACGACATCATGGGCGAGCACTGGCAGATTTCTGTGGGGCGCACCATGATTCCTGAAATTGGTCAGGGCTACATCATGAAACCCTACCAAAAGCCGCATCCCCTGATTGTGGGCACAGCCGTGGCCCCTTTCTCGCAAGGCGTCACCGAAATGGCCAAGCGTGGCTGGCAGCCTATCTCTGCCAACTTCCTCATGCCTGAGTGGGTCAAGTCGCATTGGCCCAAATACGTCGAAGGTCGCGAAGCCGTGGGCGCCAAAGCCCATCCCGATGAATGGCGCGTTGCCAAAAGTATTTTTGTGGCGGACGACGAAGCAACCGCGCAGCGTTACGCTTTGGAAGAGGGCGGCCCCTACCGCTTTTACTTCAAGCAGTTGGTCAGAAAAATGCTCAACGGCGGCCGCTCCAACTTGTTCAAAACCGACCCCGCCATGCCCGATGCCGAGGTGACCCCCGAGTACGTCAACAAGCGCTTGGTGATTGCTGGCACCGTGAACTCGGTGGTGGACCAGTTGCTGGCATTTCGCGAACATGTGGGTGACTTTGGGACGCTGCTGTATGCGTGCCACGATTGGATGGATCCAGCCTTGGGCAAGCGCTCCATGCAGCTGATGGCCGAAGAAGTGATGCCCCGTGTCAATGCCGCCATCGCACGCGAAAAGCAGGCCGTCGCGGCAGCCTAAACGGACGATCGCTCTTCATACCAACCCACAAAAAACGCCATGAGCCAGACACCAAGTTTTCAAACAACGCGAGACCGCGTTCCGTACGACCCCATCGTTTCTCGCCCACCTTACAAGCTGCCCAACAACGCACGCGTGGCGGTGTGGACGATTGTGAATGTCGAAAACTGGTTGCCTGAAAACGCCATGCCGCGCGCTGTGCTGTCACCCCCGATGGGGCAGCCCTTGTTGCCAGATGTCCCCAACTGGTGCTGGCATGAGTACGGCATGCGCGTTGGTTTTTGGCGCTTTTTAGAGGTGCTCAAAAAACGCAACATCCGCGCAACTTTTGCCCTCAACGGCACTGCCCTTCAAGAGTACCCGCAAGCGTGTAGCGCTGCGCTTGAAGCCGGCTGGGAGTTCATGGGGCATGGTTATGTTCAAAAGCCCATGCACAAGGTGGAGGATCAGGCCGCCTCCATCCGGCAAACCATGAGCGCCATTGAAGCCTTCACAGGCAAGCCGCCTCGCGGCTGGGAAAGTCCTGGGCTGACAGAAACCGAAACGACCGTGGACCATTTGGCCGAGGCGGGCATTGAGTACGTGGCCGATTGGGTCTTGGACGATCAGCCCGTCAACATCAAGACGCGCCACGGCAACATGGTCTCAGTGCCTTACACGGTTGAAATCAACGACGTGGTGATGTTTGCTGTCCAGCAAAAATCATCTGAAGAGCTGTTGATTCGCGGTCGCGATCAGTTTGACCAGCTCTACAAAGAGGGTGCCACCATTCCTCGCGTGATGGCGATCTCCATCCACCCCTACCTGACAGGCGCACCGCATCGCATCCGTTACCTTGAAGCGCTTTACGACCACATCTTGCAGCATGAAGGCGTGGCGCTGATGACGGGCGCTGAGATCATGGATGTTTACAAGTCGCAACAGCCCGCAGCCTGATCGGCCTTGCAACACCATGCAACATCTCCCCAAAGTCAGCCTCATCGTGACAGGTGGCACGATCACCATGACGCGGTCAAGCAACGGTGGCATCACCCCCACACTCACAGGCGATGACCTGGTGGCTGCGGTGCCTGAGCTGCGCGAGCATGCCGAGTTGGACGTGCTGTCTTATTCGCAAATGCCTGGCGCCTCTTTGAGCTTGGACGATCTGGTGGCGGTGGCTGCTTTGGCGCGGCAACAACTTGCGCAGGGCAGTGTGGGTGTGGTGGTGGTGCAGGGCACCGACACCATCGAAGAAACCGCCTTTGTCATGGACATGCTGGTGGCCTCAGACCGCCCGGTGGTGGTCACCGGTGCCATGCGTGGCCCGCAAGCACCCGGCGCAGATGGCCCGGCCAACTTGTTGGCAGCGGTGATTGCCGCCAGCAGTGAGGTGCTTGTGGGCCAAGGTGCCGTGGTTGTGCTCAACGACGAGGTGCATGCCGCGCGCTTTGTTCGCAAGAGCCACACCGTCTCCACCGCAGCTTTTGCCTCGCCGGGCTTTGCACCTCTGGCTCATGTGGTTGAGGGGCGGGTAGAGGCTTATGCGCGCGTGCAGCGTGGGCCTGGTCTTGATGTGCCAGCAAAAACGCTGGCGGATGTGCCAGTGGCCCTGTTGAGTGCGGTGCTTGGTGATGACGGCCGCATGATGTCTGCCGTCAAGCGCCTGGGCTACCAAGGCGCCGTCGTTGAGGCTTTGGGAGCAGGCCATTTGCCGGCTTCATGGGTGCCCGCCGCCCAAGCTTTGGCAAGCGACATGCCCGTGGTGTTGGCCACACGTGTCAGGGCAGGCCGCGTGCTCGAGCAAACCTATGGGTTTGCAGGTTCAGAAAAAGACCTGATTGAAAAAGGCTTGATTCCTGCTGGCCTCTTGTCTGGCCCCAAAGCATGTGTTTTGTTGCGCCTGCTCTTGGCGGCTGGCTACACGCTTGATCAGACGCGCACCTTTTTCAGCGGCATTCAGGCTTGCTATGGTGCCCGTAGCCACTGAGTAAAAGGTGATCGCGTGCTCACTCTAAATCAGAGGTATTTTTCAGATGCGCGTGAAATCCCTGCTCTGCTCAATGAACAAGTGGCACCAAGCGCTAGGGGTATCCCCTAGTTTTCGATGATCGGTTGATCACTAGAATTTGATAAATATGGGTAAATCATTTCCCGCGAAAGCCTGAAGCATGACCGCCAATTTGATTCAGCTCGCAAATGCCTTGTCTTTGGCCGCTCTGCTGTTTGTGGTGGCCAGCGGTTTCACCTTGATTTTTGGCCTGCTGCGCGTGGTCAACCTCGCCCACGGCGCCCTCTACCTCATGGGCGGGTACATTGGCTTAACAGCCGTTAAGTTGTCGGACAGTTTTGTCTTGGGTATTTTGGCTGCCACTGTGTCGGTGGCTGTGCTGGGTTATTTGCTCGATCGGTTCTTGTTGGACCGCGTCAAGGACCAAGACCTCAAACAAGTGTTGCTCACCCTGGGTGTGGCCTTGGTGCTCAACGATGTGTCCTTGGTCATTTGGGGCGGGGACGCGCTCACGGTGCCCGTGCCGCAGTTTTTAATTGGCGCCATGGAGGTGGGTACAGCCTTCTTCCCCAAGTACCGCGTGTTCGTTTTTGCCAGCGGTGTGCTGACCTTCATCTTGCTTTGGTTCCTCTACAACCGCACGCGATTGGGTGCCTTGATTCGAGCCGGCGTGGACGACAAAGAAATGGTCCAAGCCATCGGCGTGAACATCAAGCGCCTTTTTGTGTTGACCTTCATGCTGGGGTCTGCGCTGGCTGGTCTGGGCGGAATTTTGGGGGGTGCTTTTCTCACCTTGTACCCAACGGCAGATTCTGAAATTTTGGTGTTCAGCCTGGCCATCGTCATCATCGGTGGGCGCGGCAGCTTAGGGGGCGCAGCCATCGGCAGTTTGTTGGTGGGTTTCTTGGCCACCTTCGGGCCCATGTGGCTGCCAGAGCTGGCTTATTTTGTGATTTTTGCCCCGATGGCGCTGCTCTTGGCATTCCGTCCCCTGGGCCTTTTTGGAAGGGCTTGAACCATGAAGTCACGCTACCTCATGACCTTGGGCTTGGTCCTTCTGCTGGTGCTGGTGTTCGCGCCGTTTTGGCTGGCGTCTTACCCGCAAACACTGCTCACAGAAATCCTTATTTTTGGCTTGTTTGCTGCCTCGATTGATTTGCTTGCCGGCGTGGCAGGTCGAACCTCTTTGGGGCATGGCGCCATCTTTGGAACAGCCGCTTACGTGGTGGCTTGGCTGCAAAATTCCGCCGGGGTCGACCCCTGGGCGGCGGCTGTGCTGGGCGTCTTGGCTGCAACGCTGCTGGCCCTGGTCTTTGGCCTGCTGGCCGTGCGCACCGAAGGCGTTTACTTCCTCTTGCTCACCCTGGCTTTGGGCATGGTGATTTGGGGCGTGGCTTACCGCTGGGTGTCTGTGACTGGCGCGGAGAGCGGCATCCGTGGCATTGCAAGGCCTCAAGGGCTGGCCGATGGCGCAACGTTCTACTGGTTTGTGCTTGCTGTGGTTGCAGTGACCTTTTTGGGTTTGCGCGGCTTGGTGAATTCGCAATTTGGTTTGGCTTTGCGCGGCATCAAGCAAAGCTCGACACGCATGCGAACCTTGGGCTACAACGTGCCACTGACCTTGGCTGTGGCCTTCACTGCCTCTGGTTTTGTTGCTGGCGTTGCGGGTGTCTTGGGTGTGTACCTCAACAGTTTTGTCAGCCCCAGCAGCGTGGCCTTGGCGCAATCCACCAAAGGTCTGCTCATGGCCATTTTGGGTGGCGTGGGCACCCTGTGGGGAGGCTTTGTTGGCGCGGGTGTGATGATTGCCTTGGAAAACTTTGTGAGCTTTTACACCGAGCGTTGGGCCTTGTTTTTAGGGGCCCTGTTTGTGCTCACCATGCTCTATGCCCCGCTGGGTTTGCTCGGTACAGCGCGCCAGTTCTGGGAGCGTTTCAAGCATGGCACCAAAGCACCATGAACCACGCACAGCTTTCCCCCGCCAGGCATCAGCCTTTGTGACCTTCCATTTAAAAGGAGACTAACCATGCAACGCAGACAATTCATCACTCGCACAGGTCAGCTGGGTTTAGCTCTGGGCTTACCTGCCTTGAGCGCTCAGGCGTTCGGTCAAACCGGCCCCATCAAGATCGGCTTCATGAGCCCGCTCACGGGTGTTGCCGCTGCACCTGGTCGTGAAATGCTCGACGGCTGGAACTTGTTCTGGCAACAAAATGGCATGCAGATCGCGGGTCGTCCGGTTGAAATCACGGTGGAAGACGATGGCTCCAACCCCGACACCGCCTTGCAAAAAGCACGTCGCTTGCATCAACAGCAAGGCGTACACATGCTGGTGGGCAATGTGTTGGCCAACACTGGTTTGGCAGTGGCTGAATATGCCAAAACCACAGGCGTGCCCTACCTCATGCCCGCAGTGGCTGCCGACGAACTCACCCAGCGTGGCCGGATTCCCAATGTGCTGCGCACAGGCGGTTTCTCTGCCAGCCAAATCACACGTCCCTTGGCCGATTGGGCCATCAAGCGTGGCTACAAGCGCGTGGTGACTTTGGGCCAAGACTATGCCTTTGGCCACGAGCAGGTGGGCGGTTTCGCGCAAGTGTTCACAGAAGGCGGCGGTACTGTGGTGGGTCAGTTCTGGCACCCGCTCAACACGCCAGACCTGAGCACTTATTTGGGTCAAATTCGTGCGCTCAACCCCGATTGCGTTTTCTCTGTGCAAACCGGTGCTGACTCCGCGCGCATCTTGCAGCAATGGGCCAGCTATGGTTTCAAAGACAAGATCCCATTGCTCACCTCGCAAAACGTGACCGACCAGTCGGTGATTCGCACACTCACACCCGCAGAGTGCGAAGGCGTCATCTCCAGCTCCCACTTTGCAGAAGCCAGCGAGCTGCCCGGCACCAAGTCTTTCGTTGAGAACTACGACAAGCAGTACAAAAAGCTGCCCGGCATTTTTGCAGCAGAAGGGTTTACCGGTGCCATGTGGCTGGCCTATGCGCTCAACAAGATGAAGGGCCGCTCGGAAGACGCCAAGGCGTTGCTCAACACCTTGGTCAGCGAGGTGGTGGAAGGCACGCCCTTTGGCAAGAGCGTGAAGATGGACACCTACGGCAACCCAATTTTCGATGTGTACGTGCGTCGAGTGGTCAAGCGCGCCGATGGCAAATTGGTCAACACCATCGTGGAGACCTACCCACAGGTGTCGCAGTTCTGGCGCTACAACCCGACCGACTACCTCAAGCAACCACCTTACAGCCGAGCATTCCAAGGCACCACTAAATGACATCTGTGGACAGTGGCTTGCCTCCTGCCATCGAATTGCGAGGTGTCACTCGCAATTTCGGTGGCCTTAAAGCGGTGGATGACGTGACGTTCTCCATCGCGCAAGGTTCGCGGCATGTGGTCATTGGCCCCAATGGGGCTGGTAAGACCACCTTGTTCGCGCTGATGTCGGGTGAGCTTGAGCTGAGCTCGGGGCAGATCAAGCTGTTTGGCAGCGATGTCAGCAGCTGGTCGGCCATGCGTCGATCGCGTGTGGGTTTGGGCCGCACTTACCAAATCACGAATGTTTTCAGTGGCCTGAGCGTTGAAGAAAACCTGGTGCTGGCCATGCGCGGGCGCAAAGGCGGACGCCTGAGCATGTTTCGCTCCACCAAGCCAGACACAGCAGCCAGCCAACGCATTGACGAGTTGCTGGGCATTTGCGGCCTGCATGGCCGCCGGCATGACCGCGCTGGCGCCATGTCCTACGGTGAGCAGCGCTTGCTGGAGTTGGCCATTGCGCTGTCGAATGAACCCAAGGTGCTGTTGCTCGATGAGCCAGCCGCTGGCTTGTCTCCCGCAGAACGTGGGCCTATGGCCGAGACCATTCGGCGCTTGCCCTCCGACCTGACCGTGGTGTTGATTGAGCACGACATGGAACTGGCCCTGGGTTTGGCCGATCGCGTGACTTGCTTGTATTACGGCCAAGTGCTTGCCGAAGGCGCACCCGATGAGGTGCGCTCACATGAGAAAGTGCAAGCCGTTTATTTTGGAACAGCGAGCAGCCATGCTTGACATCCGATCCGTTTCATCCAGCTATGGCGACGCGCAAATTTTGCGCGAGGTGAGTTTGTCTGTGCCCGAAGGGGCGGTGGTGGGTTTGCTTGGCCGCAATGGCACCGGCAAAACAACCCTCATACGCTCGATCATGCAAACCCGGCCACCCCAGGTGGTGTCGGGCTCCATCCAATGGCGCGGCCAAGAGCTGTGCGGTCTCACACCTGATCAGGTGGCGATGTTGGGCATAGGCCTGGTACCCCAAGGACGCCGGCTTTTTGCATCCCTCACGGTGCGTGAGCACCTCGACATTGTGCCGCGTCGCGCGCCATCCTCTGGTCGTGCGCCGTGGACGGTCGAGCGCGCGTATGAGTTGTTTCCTCGTCTGGGCGAGCGGCGAAATCACCGCGGCAACCAGCTCTCAGGCGGCGAGCGTCAAATGCTGGCCATCACACGCGCTTTGATGCTCAACCCCGATTTGCTGCTCATGGACGAGCCCACCGAGGGCTTGGCGCCCTTGATCGTTCAGCACGTTGAGCAAGCAGTGAAGACGCTCAAGAGCGAGGGCATCACCGTGCTCTTGGTCGAGCAAAACCTGCGCAGTGCTCTCACGGTGGTTGACTCTGTGTACATCCTTGAAACTGGCGAGGTTGTTTACAACGGCACAGCCTCGGCCTTGGCGGCTGACGCTGCCACCCTGCATCGCTACCTCGGGGTGTGATGGCGCAACGCTTGAACAGGCGTCGTCTGTTGTCCGTTTGAAAACCCACTTCGGTGGGTTTTTTTCTGCCGGTGGTTTGGTGGAGGGCTTCTGTTTGCGCAAATAGCCAACAGCACCAACATGATTTATGCTATCGGCAAACATCATTCATTAGCTTACTTTGGTTTTTGACCATGCCTTTAAAAGCGGCTGTCAACGCCCACAAATAGGCAGCACCCAGGGAGTCAGGCCATGACACAACCATCCACAACACCGACCCTTGCGCTATTGGGTGACCACGTGCTGATGGTCGCCATCGCTCTGAGCGCCTTAGGTGGCGTGGCCTTGGGGCTGCAATTTGTCGATCACCGACTCGCTTTTGGGGGCAGTTTGGTCTTGACCCTGCTGGCCGTGGCGGTCTATGGTTTTGCACGTGGCACGGCCCTGAGCCGCTACATGCTCACCTTTGTGTTGGTGTCCTTTGTGGCGCTGCATATTCAGCTGGCACGCGGCATGGTGGAACTGCACTTTGGCGTGTTTGTGGTGCTGGCTTTTTTGCTGGTGTATTTGGATTGGCGCGTCATTGTGGTGGGTGCAGTTTTGTTTGCCATGCACCATCTGGTCTTTGACCGATTGCAGGCTGCCGGTTGGGGTGTTTATTGCACCACCGAGGCAGATTTTTTTCGTGTTTTGTTGCACGCGCTTTACGTGGTGATCCAGTCGGGCATTGAGGTGGTCTTGGCCGTGGTCATGAGCCGAGCGGCCAAAGAAGGCGCCGAGCTGGCCCTCTTGGTCGCCCGTGTGAACAACGCAGACGGCATCTCGCTGGACGTGAAAAAAATCGCCACGCAAACCAGGGGAGGGCAAGCCCTGCAAGCCACCCTGACCCGCATGGAGTCAGCCGTCGATGCGGTGCGTTACGGGGCCAACAGCATCGAAACAGCCTCTGCAGAAATTGCCAGTGGCAACCAAGACCTGAGCAACCGCACCGAACAAACCGCCGGCAATTTACAAAGCACTGCCAGCACCATGGAGGCCCTCACCGGCACCGTCAAGCAGTCAGCCGATCATGCGCGCACCGCCAACCAGTTGGCTTTGAATGCCAGCAACGTGGCGGTCAAGGGTGGCGAGGTGGTCACCCAGGTGGTGCACACCATGCAAGGCATCAACGAGGCTTCTCGAAAAATTGCTGACATCATTGGCGTGATCGATGGCATTGCCTTCCAAACCAACATCCTGGCGCTCAATGCCGCAGTGGAGGCTGCTCGTGCAGGTGAGCAAGGCCGAGGTTTTGCGGTGGTGGCCACCGAGGTTCGCTCCTTGGCCGGACGCAGTGCCAATGCGGCCAAAGAAATCAAAGCCCTCATCACAGCCAGTGTCGAACGCGTGTCCCAAGGCACCGCATTGGTGGACAAGGCGGGTGAAACCATGACGGAGGTGGTCTCGAGCATTCGCCGCGTGACCGACATCGTCGGTGAGATCAGCACGGCCAGCCATGAACAGGCAGGTCGGGTGGCTCAGGTGGGGCAAGCCGTGCTTCAGATGGATCAGGCGACCCAGCAAAACTCCGCCCTGGTGGAGCAAATGGCCGCGGCCACAGCCAGCCTCAAAAGCCAGGCGCAGGAGCTGGTGCAAACCGTGGCGGTCTTCAAGCTTGGCTTGGGTGGTCAGCACGCAAGCGCGTGGCGTTAAGGGATGGACGCTATGTCAACCGATGTGATGCAAGCCTACCCACCCAGCCGCGCTGCTGGGGTTGAGCGCATCAAGCGCGTGCAGCCTGCCGCCTACGCCCGCACCCGCAACCACCTAAGTGGCGCCGTCACCGGCTTGTCACCCTATCTCACCCACGGCCTGCTCACGCTCGAAGACGTGCTGGCCGAGGTGCTCCAGCGGGGGTCTCTGGACGTGGGGCACAAGCTGGTGTTTGAGCTGGGTTGGCGGGAGTTTTTCCGGCATGTTTGGCAGCATGCGGGCACAGGTATTTTGAGTTCGCTTCACCCGGGGCCGCTGCCTGAGCAGGCGTATGCGCGCGAACTCCCCGCAGACATCCGTCAGGCCTGCACGGGTGTGCCGGTCATCGACGAAGCTGTGCGCACTTTGTACGCCACAGGCATGCTGCACAACCACGCCCGCATGTGGCTGGCAAGCTATGTGGTGCACCTGCGGCATGTGCACTGGCGTGCAGGGGCCGATTGGTTGGTGGCACACCTGCTCGATGGCGACCTGGCCAGCAACCACCTCAGTTGGCAATGGGTAGCCGGCACCGGTAGCCACAAGCCTTACTTGTTCAATGCCGAGAATGTGGCACGCTACGCCCCTGCGTCCTGGCACAGCCCAGGCTCGGTGGTCGACCAGTCTTACGAGGATTTAGACCGCATGGCCCGAACCTCGCCTGGGATTCTTGACAAGGCCAACCACGCAGCAGGCACTCTGGCCAGAGCCACGCATGCTGCACGCTTGGCGCAAAGACACGCCTTGGCTGAGCCTGACTTACGCACCGCGCCACCGCCCGACATGGGCGTCAAAACCCCAGACGCATCCCAAGACGTCCCGTGTTTGAGTGGCCGCACCGTGTGGTTGGTTCACCCCTGGGCCTTGCGCAGCCCACCACCGGGGTTTGAAGACGCGGTGGTGGTGGGTGTTTACCCACGTGAGCACCACGCTGCATGGCCCTGGCCCGAGGTGCGCTGGCGCTGGGTGGATGCCGCCATGGCGGAGCTGACGTCTCAGCGTTGGTGGGTGAGCTCGCAAGAACTTGCCTCAGCCCTTGCAGGCGCTGCCCGTGTGCACAGCGTGGACGACCCACACATCAGCGCATGGCTCGAGCCTGTGGCCCAGCTCGATCCTGCGCCGCGCTTGTTTCCCCAGGTGGAGCGGCCCTGTGCCAGCTTCTCGCAATGGTGGACGCGCGCCACGCGGGGCTTAAAGCGTGCGCAAGAGTTGTTGTGAGCAACTTTCGTAAGGCCTCAAACACAGCCTCAAACGAGGGCTGCGAGCTGATCAGCAGACATCATCGACATCTGATCAGTTGTGAAGGCGGTCTTGTTAGTTGTTAAACCACCCAAAACAGTGATGGTGAGCGAGGTCACTTGATTTTCAGACAGCGCAGCGATTTCTGCGCTGTCTAAGCTGTCAATGAAGGTCGCGGACAATCCGGCCAGTGTGGTCGGTGTGATCTCTGCAATCTGATCGGAGGAGAAGGCGCCAATTTGAGCTGCATCAAGGCTCTCAAGTTGTGTCATGGTCAACGCCCCCACCTGGGCTGCCGAGAAGGCTGCGATGGTTGCCGTGGAGGCTTCATCAAGCTGCTCTTCGGTCAGCAGGCTGATCTGCTCAGCCAGTAAGTTGCTCATCTGAGCATCGTTCGAGCTATTCGTGAAGACCATCGCAGGCAGCTGCGTAGCGCTCAGGCTGCGCAATTGTGTGCTGGTCAAACCGCCGACTTGCGCTTCCGTCAATGCAGCAATTTGCGTGGTGTCCAATGCAGCCACTTGGCTGGGTGAGAGCGTGGCCAAATTAGAGGCTGAAATTCGAGTCACTTTGGCACCTAAACCCGTCATCTGCGTGTTTTCCAGTACGGCCAGTTGTGAGGCCTGCAGGGCGGCCACTTGGGTGTTGTTCAGGGTAATCATGTCCATGCCAGAGATCTGGTCGGGGCTGAGTTTGCCCATTTGCGCGGTGTTGAGCTTGGCCGATACATCATCGAGTTTGTTGCCGCTGAGCGACTGCAGCTGCGTGTCGGTCAAGGCGTTCACTTGGGCTTGGGTGAGCTTGGTCAGGTCGGCAGCGTTGAGTTGGGTCGCTGTTAACTCGCTGGTTTGCGCCGTGCCCAAAATACCGATGGCATCAAGCTGAGCCCCGCTGAGCGACTGCACCTGCTCGGTGGACAGTTTGCCGAGTTGGTCGTTGCTCATGCTGCTGAGCTGGGTCGCTGTCAGCGCAGAAAATTGCGAACTGCTGAGCATGCCAATTTGGTTGTTGCCAGCTGAGGCCGACAGCTTGGGCAAGATGGCTGCCAATTGCGAGTCATCCAGTGCCTGGATCTGTGCGCTGCCCAAGGCTTGCACTTGCGACGAAGACATCACCTGCATTTGTCTGCTGAGCAAGCCACGCAGTTGCGTGACTTGCAAGTTGCTCACATCTGCCGTTTCCAAGGCGGCCACTTGCCCATTGTTCATGGCGCCAATTTGTGCCCCTGTGAACTGTTGCAGTTGGTTGCTGCTCAAGCCGGCCACCTGCTGGTAGGTCATCGCCTGCACTTGCGTGGTGGTGAGTTGGCGCAGCTGGGTATTGCTCAGCACATCGAGTTTGCCGGCCGTGACGGTGATGCCTTGAATTTGTGTGGCTGTCAGGTCTTGTACCTGCAGGTTGCTCAGCTTGGCGCCTTGGGCGGCAATGTCTGCCGCCTCCAGGGCCTGCACCTGCGAGGTGGTGAAGGCACGTACCTGCGTGTCTGTCAAATCGGCCACTTGGGTATCGCCCAGCGCACGAATTTGTCCAGCACTCAGGCTTTGCAATTGTGTGTTGGTCAAGGCCCGTATTTGGCCCGTGCTGCCCGTGCTCAGCGACTGGAGTTGCGCGTTGCTGAGCTGGCCAATTTGATCAGCCGTCAAGGCCTTGATTTGCGTGGTGTTCAAGGTGCTCACATCGATCAATGGCACCAAGTCTTTGTCGATGGCAGAGACTTGCGCAGCGCTGAACTTCAAACTGCCTGCCGCGGTCGCAGCCGTCAACAAGCCGCGCATTTGGGTCTCGTCCAACGAGCCGATTTGTGAGGCGTTCATGCCTATGGCAGCCGAGTTGCTCAAGGCCGCCAACTGGTCGGTGTCAAGCACGGCAAGTTGTGCGTTGCTCAAGGCCTTGACCTGGGTGCTGGTCAAGGCGCCCATTTGGCCTTCAGACAGAAACTGCACCTTGGTGCCCAAAGCTGAAATTTGCGCAGCGGTGAAACTGCCCAGCACGTTGGGGCCAGTTGTCACATTGCCCACTTTGCCGTAGCTCAGGCTCTGTACCTGGTCGTTGCTCAGCGCGGCAATTTGGTTCACGTTACCGGTGGCGCTGACCTTGAGTTTGGCGGCCACTTTGGCCAGGGCTTCGTAGGTCAGGCTGGCCACTTGGGTTGAGTCCAAAGAGTCCAGCGCGTTGCGCGACAACTTTTCCGCTTGCCCTGCGGTGAGGCTTTGAATTTGCTCGGTGCTCAGGCTGTCGATTTGTGTGGCCTTCAAAGCCCCCACCGCAGCGGCTGACAGGCTGCTGATTTGCTCAGCGCCCAAAACACCCAGCTGCGAGCTGGTGAGTTCACCCACCTGAGTCGCCGTGAGTTTGCTCACCTGGGTGCTGCTCAAAGCCGCCACAAAATCATCGCTGAGGTCTTTCACCACGGTCTTCGCAATGCGACCTACCGCCGCGGCGCTGAGCTCTGCAACCTGGGTGGCACTCAAAGAATTGAGCTGGTCTTTGTTGAGCCACGACACTTGGCTTGCCGACAGGGCACCGACTTGTTGCTCAGAGAAACTGGCCAAGCTGGTCATGCCAGTGAGCTGTGTTCTTTGTAGCGCTGTCACCGCCGATGAAGACAGCGAAGACAGGGTGCCTGAGGCGTCCAGCGCCGTGATTTGCGTGCTGCTCAAGCTGCGCGCTTGCACCGCGCTCAGGTTCTCAACCTGTTCGCTGCTGAACAGGCCCACTTTGGTGCCCAAGGCGCCCAGCTGTGCCAAGGTGATCTTGGCGATCTGTGTGGGGTCGATGCTGCTGACTTGCTCATCCGTCAGTGTAGAAAACTGCGCCACGGACAGATTTTTGATGTTCTCACCCAGATTGCCGATGGCATCGAGCTGGCTGCCTGAGAGCGCGGTGACTTGCTGCATGCTCATCTTGGCCATTTGCGCCGCATCCATGCCCGTGAGCTGCTCGGCCGTTAAGGCCTTGACCTGTGTGATGGTCAAGTCTT
This sequence comes from Hylemonella sp. UBA6679, assembly GCA_002454975.1. Taxonomy (GTDB): domain Bacteria; phylum Pseudomonadota; class Gammaproteobacteria; order Burkholderiales; family Burkholderiaceae_C; genus Hylemonella. The sequence continues at coordinate 5,580 of DKJZ01000035.1, read as the reverse complement.
TGAAGACGTTGTCATTGATGGCGTTGATTTGATCAACACTCATGGTCTCGATCTGCCCGGCGTTCAAGGACTGCAGCTCTTTGCCGCTGGCCGCAGCAATGGCTGTGTTGGACAAGGATTCGATTTGGTAGGGCGAGAACGCGGCCACTTGCTGCGAGCTCAATTTCAAAATCACCCCAGACAGCGCCCCCACCTGATCGCTTTGCAAGGCTTGAATCTGTGGCGTGGTCAAACCTTTGGCGACATCAGCCGTGACCGTGCCCAGGTCGCTCACAGAGAGGCTGGCCATGTCGGTGGGCGAATACGATTTGAAACTGGTGATGTTCATGAAAACCCCTTGTTAACTTGCCTTCAGCCTGGTGCGCGCCCTGAGAACAGAGCGCTGACACGCCGGGTGTGTGACCATGCTGCGTCAAGCCTTGACCATGAAGATCGGCATCCCTACAGATAAGTTAAATGCGCCCAAAGCCAGAAATAGGCGGGTGTTTTCAGTTGTATGCGCATCAACCGGGGTGGGCTGCCAGGGCTTGTTGTGGGGCCAGTACTTATGCGCTAAGTAGTTTCAACCCGGGGCAGGCCTGGGCAGGCCTTAGCATCCGGTTTTGTATCCAGAGGAGATCAGCATGAAGACATCTTTTGCCAAGCTCACGTCCACTTTCAAGTCGGCGTGTTGCCTGACCTTGCTCAGCGCCTTGTCGGCCTTGGCCTTGAACAGCGCTGCACAAACCCTGCCCACGTATGCCGAAGCCGAGCCTTTGGGGGCTGCCATGGAGGGCTGGGTCTACCCCTACCCCGTGCAGCGCTTTGAGTTCGAGCACGACGGCAAGCTCTTGCGCATGGCTTATATGGATGTGAAGCCACCCGCAGGCGTGGTGGCCAACGGCAAAAGCGTGTTGCTCATGCATGGCAAGAACTTTGGCTCCGACTACTGGGGCAGCACCATGGCGGCACTGAGCGCCCAGGGTTACCGCGTGGTGGCCCCGGACCAAATTGGTTTCGGTCGCTCCTCCAAGCCCGAGATGCGCTACACCTTCGCGTTCTTGAACGACACCACTGCTCGCCTGATGGATCACCTCAAGCTGGAACGCGCTGCCGTGGTGGCCAACAGCATGGGCGGCATGGTGGGGGTGCATTTTGCGCTGCGTCATCCGCAACGTGTGAGTGCCCTGGTGCTGGAAAACCCACTGGGTCTTGAGGATTACGTGTTGAGCATCCCACCGCAAAAAACCGAGAACCTCGTCAAGCTAGAGATGGCGCAAACCCCCGCCAGTTACCGCAACTTTCTCAAAAGTTATTTTCCCAATTGGCAGCCGAGTTTTGAGCGCATGGTCGAGCAGTTTGCCCGTGTGCAGCTCAGCAGCGAGTACCCACGCTTTGCCCACGTCTCGGCACTGACCTACCAGATGATTTACGACGGCCCCGTTTTCAACGACCTGGCCAAGATCAAACAGCCCACGCTCCTGGTGATTGGGCAGATGGATCGCACCGTGTTTGGGCGCCGCTTTGCCCCGCCTGAGGTGGTCAAACCGTTGGGCAATTTCCCGGTCTTGGGCCGTGCTGCCAAAGAGCGCATTGCAGGCAGTGAACTGGTTGAGTTCGACGGTGTGGGTCACATCCCGCACCTGGAAGTGCCTGAAAAATTCCAGGCCGCCTTGCTCGCTTTTTTGGCCCGGCATTGAGGGACCCCTGATGCGGCACAATGCCAGCATTGCTTTTTTGCCCCCCCTGACATGACTGACGCAACTGCCATCACCCCGCAAGCCAAGGCCGACATCCTGGCCCAGGCGCTGCCCTATATCCGCAAGTTCCATGGCAAGACCATGGTCATCAAATACGGTGGCAACGCCATGACCGACCCGGCCCTGCAAGCCGCGTTTGCGGCCGATGTGGTGCTGCTCAAATTGGTGGGCATCAACCCGGTGGTGGTGCACGGTGGTGGCCCGCAAATTGAAAACGCCCTGAGCCGTTTGGGCAAAAAAGGCGAGTTCATCCAAGGCATGCGTGTGACCGACGCCGAAACCATGGAAGTGGTGGAGTGGGTGCTGGCCGGCGAGGTGCAGCAAGACATCGTGGGCCTGATCAACCAGGCTGGTGGCAAGGCCGTGGGCCTGACCGGGCGCGATGGTGGTTTGATCCGCGCCAAAAAGCTCAAGATGGTGGACGCCAAAGACCCCAGCATCGAATACGACGTGGGCCAAGTGGGTGACATCGAGTCCATCGACCCCTCAGTGGTCAAAGCCTTGCAAGACGACGCTTTCATTCCCGTCATCAGCCCCATTGGTTTTGGCGAGAACAACGAGTCTTACAACATCAACGCCGATGTGGTGGCGGGCAAACTGGCCAGTGTGCTCAAAGCCGAAAAGCTGGTGCTGCTGACCAACACCACCGGCGTGTTGGACAAGGCTGGGAATTTGCTCACCGACCTCACCGCGCGGCGCATCGACGAGCTGTTTGAAGACGGCACCATTTCAGGCGGCATGCTGCCAAAAATCAGCGGCGCTTTGGATGCAGCCAAGAGCGGCGTGAACGCGGTGCACATCATCGACGGGCGTGTGCCGCATGTGATGCTGCTCGAAATACTGACTGAGCAGGCCTACGGCACCATGATCCGCTCGCATTGACCATGAGCAGCGCCGAGCCCACGCCAGACCAGCCTGGGGCGCCAGCCCGCAAGCGCCCCAAGCCTGGGGAGCGTCGTCTGCAGATTTTGCAGGGGCTGGCAGCCATGCTCGAGCAACCTGGCGCTGAGCGCATCACCACCGCCGCCTTGGCTGCGCGTTTGGAGGTCAGTGAAGCGGCCCTGTACCGGCATTTCGCCAGCAAGGCCCAGATGTTTGAAGCGCTGATGGATTACATCGAGAGCAGCATCTTCACGCTGGTCCAGCAGGTGCAGCAGCGAGCGCAAACGCAAGCCAGCTCTGGCGCAGAACAGGTGCAGCTCATGGCCAGCCTCACGGTGGAGTTTGCCGAGAAGAACCCTGGCATGTGCCGGGTCATGGTGGGCGATGCCCTGGTGCTGGAGCACGCCCGTTTGCAAGAGCGCATGAACCTGTTGTTCGACAAGCTCGAGAGCAACTTCAAGCAAGCTTTGCGCGACCTCGATACACCCACCCCCACGGTGCATGCCAACTTGCAAGCCTCGGCTGTGGTGGCCTTGCTCATGGGGCGCTTGCAGCGTTTTGTGCGATCAGGCTTTAAGCGCTCGGCAAGCTTGCACCTCAAAGAATCACTGGCTTTGTTGCTATCAAAGCACTAGCAAATCACCCGGCGCACGGCGCCTTAACCCCCGAGGAGACACAATGAAATTGGTACGTTACGGCCAAAGCGGCAAAGAAAAACCCGGCTTGGTCGATGCCGCAGGTCAACTGCGCGACTTGTCCGCCGTGGTGGGCGACATCGGCCCCGATCAGCTCAGCGACAAGGTGCTGGCCAAGCTGGCCAAACTCAAAACCGACAAGCTGCCCTTGGTCAAAGGCAAACCCCGCATGGGCTGCCCCGTGGCCAACATCGGCAAGTTTGTGGCCATCGGCCTGAACTACACCGACCACGCCAAAGAAGCCGGCATGCCCATCCCCACCGAGCCGGTGATTTTCATGAAAGCCACCAGCTGCATCCAGGGACCCAACGACCCCGTCATGTTGCCCAAGGGCGCCGTCAAGGGCGACTGGGAGGTCGAGCTGGGCATCGTCATTGGCACCAAGGCGCAGTACGTCACGCAAAAAGACGCGCTCAACCATGTGGCTGGTTACTGCCTGATCAACGACGTGAGCGAGCGTAATTTCCAACTCGAGCGCGGCTCGCAATGGGACAAGGGCAAGGGCTGCGATACCTTCGGCCCCATCGGCCCTTGGTTGGTCACCCGCGACGAGCTGCCCCAGCCGCTCAAACTCGACATGTGGCTCGACCTCAATGGCCAGCGCGTGCAGACGGGCAACACCAAAACCATGATCTTCAACGTGGCCAAAATCGTGAGCTATGTCAGCCAGTTCATGACCCTCATGCCCGGCGATGTGATCACCACCGGCACCCCACCTGGCGTGGGCATGGGCATGAAGCCACAACGCTTTTTGCAAAAAGGCGACGTGATGACATTGGGCATTGCCGGTTTGGGTGAGCAGCGCCAAGAGGTCATCGCTTACAAAAAATGAGCGCCTAAGCCAGTTAGGGCGCTGCTTAGGGCGTGATTGACTGGATAAAAGCTGGGTAAAGCCAGCAAACAAGAGGTGCGCTGGGCGCATGCCAAGTCGGGCTTAAGTTAGCACGGGGCCCGACGATAAAAAAGCATGAGCCCTAGCGCACCTTGGTTTTTTATTGCAAAATAGCACGACCGTTCGTTTTATTTTGCCATGACCGAAGCCACCCCTTCTCACAAACGCATCGCGCCGATGGCGCCTAAGCCTGCCCCCTTGCACAAAGGGCAGCAGACCAAGCTGGTCATCATCGATGCCGCCCTGGGCTTGGCCTCGCAAATCGGGTTGGAGGGTTTGAGCATCGGGGTGCTGGCCGAGGTCACGCAAATGAGCAAGTCGGGGGTGTTTGCGCACTTCGGCTCTCGTGAAGAGCTGCAAATTTCTGTGGTGCGTGAGTATTTTGCGCGCTTCGAGCAAGAGGTGTTCTACCCAGCACTCGACGAGCCCCGCGGTTTGCCGCGCCTGCGCGCCCTGTTCGACAACTGGATGAAGCGCGTGGCCGTGGAGATCCAATCGGGCTGTATTTTCATCAGCGGTGCGGTGGAGTTTGACGACCGCCCCGGCATTGTGCGCGACGCGCTGGCCACCTCGGTGAAAACCTGGCTCGGTGCGGTGGAGCGCGCGGTGGAGCAGGCCAAAAACGACGAGCAATTGCGCGCTGATACCGATGCAGCCCAAATCGTCTTTGAAATCCACGGCTTGATTTTGGCCTTGCATTACGAAGCCCGCTTCCTCAAAACCCCAGGCTCGATCGAGCGAGCCCACCAAGGCTTTGAGCACATCATGAGCCGCTACGCTGTGGCTCTGCCGACCTGAGTGCACTGTGAAGACCTGTTTTTTCCCAACTTGCGCGCACGCAGTGCGCAAGCTTCTTTCTAACCCCTCCCATTCCTAAGTTCAGGAGATCGACATGCCCAGCTACACCCCCCCTTTGCGCGACATGCAGTTTTTGATGCATGAAGTTTTTCATGTGGTGGACGAACTCAAGGTCTGCACCAAGCACGCCGACATCGACGCCGACACCATCAACGCCGTGCTCGAGGAGGGCGGAAAGTTTGCTGCTGAAGTGGCCTTTCCCCTCAACATCAGTGGCGACGCCCAAGGCTGCGCGCTGGACAAAACCACCCATGAAGTCACACCGCCTGCCGGTTTCAAAGAGGCGTATGCCCAGTACGTGCAGGGCGGCTGGCCAGCCTTGAGCTGCGACCCCAACTACGGTGGCCAAGGCTTGCCTTTTGTGGTGAACCAGAATTTTTACGAGATGCTCAACTCGGCCAACCAAGCCTGGACCATGTACCCAGGTTTGAGCCATGGCGCTTATGAGTGCTTGCACGCGCATGGCACCGATGAGCAAAAAGCCTTGTACCTACCCAAGCTGGTCAGCGGCGAG
>DKJZ01000028.1 GCA_002454975.1 Hylemonella sp. UBA6679 | reverse complement strand
GGGGACGGATGTGGACAAGCCTAGGAATCTGGCGAAGAGTGTGACCGTGGAGTGAATAAACTGCCCTCGTGTGCACCAACTTCACGCCAACGCAAAACACCGCCTGGACCAAGCAACGTTTCGGCGTTGAACTGCCTGCTGGCTACCCACCAGAGTCTTACCCTGGGTTCGCTTCGCCCATCGTGGTCAAGAGCCACCAGACCCAGCGTGTGGCGTGTGGTCTGGCCCGCTTCGGCTTGATTCCTGCCTGGGCCAAAGACAGCAAGATTGCACGTCACACCTACAACGCGCGCAGTGAAACCGCCGCAGAAAAACCCAGCTACCGCACGGCTTGGCGGCAGCGTCACTATGGCCTGGTGCTGGTCGACAACTTTTACGAACCTAGTTACGTCACAGGCAAAGCCGTGCGATGGCGCATTGGCCTGCTCAGTGGTGAGCCCTTTGCGATTGCTTGCCTGTGGGACAGGTGGACAGACCCTGCCACGGGCGAGTTGGTGGTGAGCTTTTCGATGCTCACCGTCAATGCGGATGAGCATCCGGTGATGTATCAATTCCATAAGTCGGGTGATGAAAAGCGCACACCCGCCATCGTTCCCACCGATCGGTATGACGAGTGGCTCAGTGCAGACCCGCACAAAGCCGCTGAAATGATGACGTGGTCGCGCATGCCTGGGTTGGTCAGTGCGCCAGCGCCCAGGCCCACCATCAACCCCACCATCAACCCTACCGCTAACCCTACCCCTAACCCTACCCCTAACCCTATCAGCACCCGATGAAAGGCCGCATCAAACGACAGCAGGCTTTAGAAGCCGTGCCTTTGTGGCGCGCGCAAGACGATGTGGTGTGCCCTTTGTGCGAGCGCGCTATTCCGCCCGCGCAGCGCGATGCGCATCACCTCATTCCGAAATCGCACGGCGGGGTGCAGACCGTGTGGCTGCATCGCATATGCCACCGTCAAATTCACGCTTTGCTGACTGAGACCGAATTGGCCCGTCAGTACCAGCACGTTGAGGCTTTGCGCCAGCACGCCGAGCTGGCTGTGTTTTTGCGATGGGTAAAAACCAAGCCTGACGATTTTTTTGAGCGCACGCGCAAGAGCCGCCGCTTGCGTTAGCGGCATCACGCTTGCGCGCTTTGCATCTGCACAACAGGAAAAACCCTGGATTGCAATATTGTCAGACAATCTTGCAATCCTATTGACTTACAAGTAGGGCGTACCCATAATTTGTCTCACCAATAACCACAGTAGGAGACAAACATGCGTGACATCCATAGCAAAAATTTGCCTGATCGCCGCCAAGCCCTCAAAGGACTGGCTGCTGCGGGTTTGGCCAGTGCGTTTCCCCTCTCAACGCTGGCGCAGTCCAAGCCCATCAACGTGGGCGTGATCCTGCCCCTGTCGGGTGCCAACGCGCAGTTCGGTATCAATTCCCGCCAGGGCATTGAGCTGGTGGTCGACGAACTCAATGCCTCTGGTGGCCTCAAGGCTTTGGGTGGTGCCAAGATCAATTTGGTGGTGGCCGACTCCACGTCCGCACCAGCCAACGCAGCCACCGTGGCCCAGCGCATGATTGGTGAGAACGACTGCTGCGCGATTTTGGGCGCCTTTGCCTCCTCGCTCACCCTGGCCATTCAAGAGGTGACCGAGCGCCGCCGCGTGCCGCTGCTCACCATGTCTTACTCCGACCAAATCACCGGTCGCGGCTTCAAAAACGTGTTCCAAGTCACCTCCAAAGGCAGCGTGATCGGCCGGGCGCAGTTCAACTACGCGGTTGAACTCGCGGGCGGCAGCGAGAAGGTCAACAAAATCGCCATCATGTTTGAGGACACCGCTTACGGCACCTCCACAGCCAATGGCCTGCGCGCTGCGGCCAAGGCAGCTGGCGCTGAGATCGTGATGGACGAGGCGTATCCCCTGGGCATCACCGATGTCACGCCGCTCATCAACAAGCTGCGCGCCTCCAGAGCGCAAATGGTGTTCCCGGTCTCTTACCTCAACGACAGCTTGCTGATCGTGCGCGCCTTGCGCCAGCAGCGCATCAACATGCCCATCGTGGGCGGCTCGGCCGGTTATGTGATTCCCGACTTTGCCCAGGCTTTGGGTGAGTACTCCGACGGCGTGCTGTCGATTTGCTCGGCCAACTACGACCTCGACACCGAGGCCACCGAGCGCTATCGCAAGCGTTACAAAGCCTTCATGGTGCACGAGGCGCAAGAGCACGCCGTGGCCATGGATGTGCTCATCCAAGCCATCAACGGCGCCAAGTCGGCCAAGCCTGAAGATATTTCTGCCGCGCTGCGCAGCACCACCTTCACCCAGGGTTGGGCCAAGACCATGACCAACGGTCAGGTCAAGTTCGACGAGACGGGTCTGAACGTGTTTGCCGAGCCCGTCATGGTGCAGTGGCAGAACAAAGAGCTGGTCACCGTCTGGCCGCAGAAATTCGCCAAAGGCAAGCTGATTACCCGCAACGTCTGAGGATTTCCAATGGCGCTTTTACAAGCCATCCTCGACGGGCTGATGCTCGGCGGGGTGTATGCAGTCATCTCCATCGGGCTGACGTTGGTGTTTGGCGTGGTCTCGATCGTCAACTTCGCGCAAGCGCAGTTTTTGATGGTCGGGATGTACGTGGCCTACTTCGCCTGGAGCAAACTGGGCTTGGATCCGCTGCTCGGTTCTTTGCTGGCGTTTGGCGTGGTGTTCTGCCTGGGCTACCTGATTCAGCAGTGGCTGATTCGCCCGGTGCTCAAAGCGCCGGAGGTGGCCCAGATTTTCTTGACGGTGGGTATTTTGATCGTCATTGAAAACCTCGCGTTGATTGCCTTTGGCTCGCAGTTTCGTTCGGTGCAAACCTGGTATCAAAACGAGGCCATCGAGGTCTTTGGTTTGATCATCAGCATGCCCTACGGCATTGCTTTTTGTTGCTCGGTGGTGGCCGGTGTCAGCATCTGGTGGGTGCTGACCCGCACCTGGTGGGGCAGGGCTGTGCGCAGCACCGCCCAAGACCCGATGGCGGCCAAGCTCATGGGCATCAACCCCGACCAGGTTTACCGGCTTGCCGTGGGCCTGGGCGTGGGGCTGACGGCTTTTGGCGGGGCCATCATCTTGCCGTACATGACCGTGTCGCCAGCAGCTGGCGAGCAGTTTGGTGTGCTGATGTTCACCGTGGTGGTGCTGGGCGGGCTGGGCAATGTGCTGGGTGCTGTGGTGGGTGGTTTGGCTGTGGGCGTGATTCAGTCCATCTCCGGGCTGTACCTGCCGCTGCAACTCCAGAACCTGGTGCTGTTTATCGTCTTTATCTTGACCTTGGCACTGCGTCCAGAAGGTCTTCTGCGCTGGAAGTCATGAAACGTAACGCCTATTTGTTGGTGGCTGCTCTGGCTGCCGTTTGCGTTGTCCCCTGGATGCTTTCAGAAAACGGCTACATGCTCAGGGTGTTGACCCTGATGCTGCTGTTTGCAGCCATGGCCCAAGCCTGGAACATTGTGGGTGGCTTGGCCAACCAAATTTCTCTGGGGCACGCAGCCTTCTTTGGTTTGGGGGCGTATACCTCCACCATTCTCTTGGTGCGCTATGGCTTGTCGCCCTGGCTGGGCATTGCCGCAGGCATGGTGGTGGCCGGTGCGGCAGGTGCGCTCTTGAGTTTGCCCACCATGCGCCTCAAGGGCCACTACTTTGCTTTGGCCACCTTGGCCTTTGCCGAGGTGTTGCGCTCCATTGGCAACACCTGGACCTCAGTCACCGGCGGGCCGGTGGGTATTTCGGTGCCCTTGGTGCCCGATGCTGGCATTGCCCTCATGCAGTTTGCATCGGCCAGGCCTTACTTGTATGTGATGTTGGGTGCTTTGGTGGTGTGTACCGCGGTGTACTGGAAGATCAGCAACTCCAGGCTGGGTTTTGAGTTGCGCGCCGTGAAGGCCAACGTTGATTCAGCCGAGGTCATTGGCATTCACACCGCACGCACCAAAATGTTGGCGGCCACCATTTCTGCAGCCCTCATGGGCGGCTGTGGTGTGTTGTATGCGCAGTTCAATTTCTTCTTCGACCCCGACTCGGTGTTTTCACTGGTGAGCATCTCGGTGCGCGTGGCGCTGATTTGCATCATTGGTGGCATAGGCACGGTGGCTGGCCCGATCATCGGCGCGGCTTTCTTGCTGCCGCTTGAGGAAGTGTTCAACGCAACCTTGTCGGGTGTGGGCGCAGGTGTGTCTCAACTGGCCTTTGGCTTGATCCTCATCCTGATCATTCTTCTCGAACCCCGCGGCCTGCAAGCCCTGTACCTGCGGCTTGTGAAAAAAATCGCCTGACATGAACACAACTCCTCTCTTGCGCGTTGAGAATTTGACGCGCCGTTTCGGTGGTCTGGTGGCCGTGAACAACTTGCAGCTCAGCGTGCAGCAAGGCGAGCTCATTGGCCTGATCGGCCCCAATGGCGCGGGTAAAACCACGCTGTTCAATTTGTTGATGGGGCTGGTCAAGCCCAGTGCTGGCGAGATCTACTTGGCGGGCGAGCGCATCACCGGCCAAAAGCCGCACAACATTGCACGCCTGGGCATGGTCAAAACCTTTCAGAACGTGGCCTTGTTCCCAGAGATGACGGTGCTCGACAACGTGCTCACCGGTGGCTTGTTGCGCTTGTCTTTGAACGATGCGCGCGACTTTGCCTGCGAAAACCTGGCCAAGGTAGGCATGGCGCACATTGCTGATAAGCGCGCCGCCGATTTGACCTTTCCTGAAAAGGCCTTGGTGGAAATGGCCCGCGCCCTGTGCACCCAGCCCAAGCTGGTGTTGCTCGACGAGGTGATGGCTGCTTTGAACCACAGCGAGATGGACCAAATCTTGGCGCTGATCCGCAAACTGCGCAACGAGGAAGGCCTGACCTTCATCGTCATTGAGCACCACATGCGCGCCATCATGAATTTGTGCGAGCGAATTTTTGTGCTGAGCTTTGGCCAAAAAATTGCTGAAGGCACACCGCAAGACATCAGCCGCAACCAAGACGTGATTGCGGCTTATTTGGGCAACGACATGGAAGCAGGGGTGCACGCATGAGCCTGCTCGATATTCGAAATTTGCGCGCTGCCTATGACGGCGCCGAAGTGCTGCACGGTGTGAACCTGCGTGTGGACGCCGGTGCCTTTGTGGCGGTGATTGGTGCCAACACCGCAGGTAAAAGCACCTTGCTGCGCGCCATCTCGGGCTTGTTGCCACGCACCTCGGGTGAGATTCTTTTTCAGGGCGACAACCTGCTGGCCTTGCAAGCGCACCAGATTCCGTCGCGCGGTATTTCGCACGTGCCCGAAGGTCGCCATGTGTTTCCCACCATGTCGGTGGAAGAAAACCTGATGCTCGGTGGCTACCACCGGCGCGCGCACATGCAAGAGCTGCGCAGCACCATGGACAGCATCTTTGTGCAGTTTCCGCGCTTGGCTGAGCGTCGTCGCCAACTGGCGGGCACCTTGTCAGGCGGCGAGCAGCAAATGGTGGCCATTGGTCGCGCCTTGATGGGCAAGCCCAGCTTGTTGCTTTTGGACGAGCCCAGCCACGGCTTGGCGCCCAAGATTGTGCAAGAGCTGCACGACGCGCTGGTGGCCATACACCAAACCGGTGTGACCATGTTGTTGGTGGAGCAAAACACCAAGCTCGCGCTGTCTGTGGCGCAGCATGCGTTTGTGCTGCAAAGCGGCGATGTGGTGTTGGAGGGCTCGGCGCAAACCCTGCTCAACGACAGCCGCATCCGAGAGGCTTACCTCGGCATCTGATCGATGCCAGCCATGCTTTGCACAGGCAGGGCATGCGGCACCACACGGAAGGTACTCGATGAATCTTCAACAGCTGCAAGCCGCTTTTGAGCGCGCCAAGCTTGCCCCCGCGGTGTTGGCCGACATGGCTGCCTGCCCGGTGGGCGTGTCTTTCATTCTTCAAGCGCAGGGTGCTGCGCCTCAAACCCTCAGGCTGCTGCCCGCGCGCGCTGCTGGCAGCGAGGTGGCGTGCGCTGCCAGCGCAGACATTTGGGCGCAGGCACTGAGTGCGCGGCCAGCGGTGGGTTACCAGTCGTTTGGTGCCTTGCGCCGCGAAGTGCCTGGGTTTGGCATACAAGGCGACGAGCTGCACTGGGCCCAAGCCTTGCCCCTGCTGGAGCGTTTGCTCCAAGCCATGCGCAGCACGGACCCTTCAGACCCCCCAGCTGAGCAGCCGCGCTACTTTGATGCTTTGGCGCATCTGCAAGGTCGCTACCTGCAACTGCAACAAGACCCCGACACCTGGGCGTACAGCGAATCATGCGGCGATGCGACCCAACCAGCTTTGTTGATGTTGCACACCGCCGGTTCAGACGCGCGCCAATGGCACGGCCTGATGGCCCAAGCAGAGCTGCGCCAGGCCTGGCACATGTTGGCGTTTGATGTGCCTGGGCATGGTCGCTCGCCCTTGCCAGTGGGCCAGCCCAATTGGACCTGGCAGCTCGACCAAGAGCAGTACATCGCTTGGGTGTTGCGTTACCTGGATGCCATGCAGCTTGAGCGTGTGACCCTCATGGGTTGCTCCATGGGCTCGGCCATCAGCCTGCCTTTGTTGGCGCGCCACGCTGACCGTTTTGTCGGGGCTGTGTTGCTCGAAACGCCGTTTCACTCGCCCGGCAGGCGCTCTCCTTATTTGAACCACGCGCAAGTGCACGGTGGGCGCCTCAGCGCAGCCTGGGTCGGGGCGCTGCTCAGCCCCAACAGCCCTGCGAGTGGGCGCGACCACGCCACCTGGATTTACTCGCAGTCAGCCCCCAGCGTGTACGACGGTGACCTGGCCTTTTACAGCGACCAGTTCGATGCGCGCCACCATGCGGCCAACATCGACACCCAGCGCACACCTTTGTGGATGTTGACGGGCGACTACGATTACTCCGCCACACCCGCAGACACGCGCCGTGTGGCTGAACTTATCCCGGGCGCGCAGTTTCAAGAAATGTCAGGCTTTGGGCATTTCCCCATGGTCGAAAACCCCGATGGGCTCATGCCGTTTTTACGCGCGCCGCTGGCCGCTTTGCATGCCCGTGCCTCACAAGGAGCTGCGCCATGAGCATCAAACAGTGGGAAGCCTATGCCATGCGGTATGCCACCGTGCAGCGCAAGGCCCGCGAAAATTTCATTGCCCATGACATCCATGACGAGCTCACCTCCATGGATTATTTTGTGTGGTTTGTGCGCAGCGGCGACGAAACCATTTTGATCGATACGGGCTTCAACGAGGCCGCTGCGCGTCAGCGCAAGCGCACGTTTTTGCGTTGCCCCATCGAGTCTTTACGCACAGCAGGTATTCGCCTGGAAGACATCCGCGAAACCGTGATCACCCACGCGCATTACGACCATGCGGGCAACACGCGGCTGTTGCAAAACACACAGTTCCATTTACAAGAGCGTGAAATGGCCTTTGCCACTGGCAAAGAAATGCGCCACGCTTTCATGCGCCACGCGTACGACCCAGCCGATGTGTGCGACCTGGTGTATGCCAATTTTCAGGAGCGGCTGGCGTTTCACGATGGCGCTTACGAGTTGCGCCCAGGCATCACCGTGCACTGGGTGGGCGGGCACACCCGTGGCTTGCAGGTGGTGCGGGTGCACACCAAGCGCGGCTGGATTGTCTTGGCCTCAGATGCCTCGCACTACCTTGAAAACTTGCGCAAGCGCTCGCCCTTTCCCATCGTGGCCGACACCGGCCAGATGCTCAGCGCCTATGAGTTGGTGGAGCAATTGGCGGAGTCGCCAGACCACATCATCCCCGGGCATGACCCCTTGACGTGCAAGCTCTACCAGCCCACCAGCCACAGTGGCCTGGAGATTTTTTCGCTCACCGACCCCCGTATACTTTGAGCCCTTTTTGCTTACGTGGGCCTGCACGCCCCCTAGACCCATGCACGCCATAGACAACCCTTTTCTTCAATGGCTGGGCGTTCGTCTGACAGCTTGGCAAACCGATTACGCCGAGATGACGCTCGACACCGCGCCTCACCACATGAACCGCATTGGCCGTGTGCAAGGCGGTCTGATGTGTACCTTGCTTGATGCGGTGTGCGGTTACGCCGGCTTGTATGTCCCCCCGGGTGAGCCTGCTGTGCGCAACGTCACCTTGTCGCTCACCACCAATTTTTTGAGCACGGGCGAGGGCAACACCTTGGTGGCCAAGGGCTACATGGAGCGCAAAGGTCGCAGCGTGTACTTTGCCCGTGGCGAGGTGTGGCTCGATGGCACGCTGCTTTTGGCCAGCGGTGTGGGCACCTTCAAATACCTGCGCTGAAAGCTTTTTTAAGGACCTCCATGCACACGCCCCACGCGGCCGCCATTCCAGAAGAAACGCCCCTGTGTGGTTTGACCGTGCTGGATTTGTCTCGCTTGGTCTCGGGCAATGTGATGACCCATGTGCTGGCCGATTTGGGGGCCGATGTGATCAAGGTCGAGCCCCCCGGCAAAGGTGACGAGTTGCGTGGCTGGAAGCGCCAGGGTGTGAGCACCTATTGGCTGGCCTATGCGCGCAACAAGCAAAGTGTGTCGCTGGATTTGCGCTCCGACGAAGGCATGGCGCATTTGCACGACCTCATCCAGCGCAGCGACGTGATGGTGGAAAACTTTCGCCCCGGCACGCTCGAGCGCATGGGTTTGAGCAAAGCCACGCTGCAAGCCCTCAACCCGCGCTTGGTGGTGGTACGAATTTCTGGCTGGGGGCAAACCGGTGTGTTTGCCGACAAGGGTGGTTTTGGCTCTTTGATTGAAGCCATGAGCGGCTTTGCCGCCATGAATGGTTATGCCGATCGCCCGCCGGTTTTGCCGCCGTTTGCCATGGCCGATTCGGTTGCCGGCATTTATGGGGCCACCTTGGCTTTGGCCGCCATGCACCGCCAGCGCGCCAGCGCAGACCCCCAGGTGCAAGAAATTGATTTGTCTTTGTTTGAGCCGCTGTTCTCCATCCTTGGGCCACAAGCGGCTGAGCATGAACTCACCGGCACCGTGGTGCCGCGCTCGGGCAGCCGTTCGCCCACACACGCCCCACGCAATGTTTACCGCACCCGTGATGACCGCTGGTTGGCCTTGTCAGCAGGCATGGAGGGCACCTTGGCGCGTTTGTTTGAAGGCATTGGTTACCCGCAGGGCTTGAGCGATTCGCGCTTTGCCACGCATGAAGCGCGCTTGAAAAACATCGATGCCTTGGATGATTTGATCCAAGGGCATCTGGTCAAGCTCACCTTGGACGAAGCTCTGGTGTTTTTTGCAGAACGCGACATCACCGCAGGCCCCATTTGCGACATTGCCGACCTCATGACGCACCCCTACATCGTGGCGCGCGAACTGCTGGTGCCCACCACGGCACCTGGTGGGCAAACCCTCTCCATTCACGCTGCGCCTTACAAAATCAATGGCAAGCGCCCGCCGCTGCGCCGGGCCGCGCCCGACATCGGGCAAGACAACACGCGCTGGTTGGGCCAAGCTGCCCAAGAGCCCAAGCCATCCACCCCAAAAACCCGCACATGAGCAAGCTGATGAGCACGAAGTTGCGACGATCTTTTTTATTTGTACCCGCCGACAACGAGCGTTTGTTGGCCAGTGCCTTGGCCAAGGCTGCCGATGTGGTCATTTTGGATCTGGAAGACGGCACGCACCCCTCGCGCAAAGAACAGGCGCGTGCAACGCTGGCACACAACATAGGCTTGGTGGCGCAAGCAGGTAAGGCGCCTGCGGTGCGCATCAATGCAGATCTGAACACCGCCGTGACCGACCTGCGTTGCGCCATCGTGCCTGGCCTGGCGGTGGTGCTCTTGCCCAAGGTTGAGCACCCACGCGATGTGCAGCTGCTCTCAAGCTTGGTGGCTGACCTTGAAAAAGCCGCGGGCATGCCGGTAGGGGGCGTGCGGTTTTTGTTGCAAATTGAAAGCTGCTTGGCCTTGCCACGCTTGCACGAGATTGCGGCTGCCGATGCACGCACCATGGGCATGATGCTGGGCAGCGAAGATTTCTCACTCGACTGCGGCGGCCTGCCTACCCCCGAGGCTTTGCTCGCTCCCAGCCTGATGGTGCTGCACGCCGCACGCGCTGCGGGCATTGTGCCGATTGGTTTTGTGGCCTCCATTGCTGACCTGGGTGAGGTCGCGCAATTCACCCAAGTGCTGGAACAAGCCCGTTCATTGGGTTTTCGCGGCGCGGTGGTGGTGCACCCTAAATTTTTGGACGCCATCAACGATTGCTACACCCCCACGGCTGCGCAAATCAGCCAGGCGCGTGCGTTGGTTGCAGCTTTTGAGGCGGCCCAAGCCCAAGGGCAGGGCGCCATCAAACACGAGGGGCAGATGATCGACAAACCGGTGTACCAGCGCGCCTTGCGGCTTTTGCGTGAGGCTGAACTTTTTGCCTCGTGAGCAAGTCTAATAAAAGGAGACCTTCATGATTGATCGCCGCGTTTTTTGCACAGCCTTGGCTGGCGCCGCAGTTGTGCCCGCTTGGTCGCAGGCCTACCCGGCCAAGACCCTCCAGTTGATTGTTCCGCAAGCCCCTGGTGGCACCAACGATGCGGTGGGTCGCATCTTGGCGCAAAAGCTCACGGAGCGCTTGGGGCAGTCGGTGGTGGTGGAGAACAAGCCCGGTGCCGGGGGCAACATTGGCACGGTGTATGCCGCGCAGCAGCCCCAAGACGGCTACACCTTGCTGCTCACCATCAGCAGCACCCAGGCCATCAACCCTTGGCTTTACAAGCGCACCGGCTTTGAGCCCATCACCGATTTTGCGCCGGTCGCGCCCGTGGGTGTGGTGCCCAATGTGCTGGTGGTGCACCCCTCATTTCCAGCCAATAACCTGCGCGAGTTCATCGAGCGCGCACGTGCAGCCAAACCGCCTTACCAATACGCCTCGGCCGGTAACGGCTCGCTCAACCACTTGCTGGGGGCCATGCTCAACCAAGCCGCGCAATTGCAGCTGGGCCATGTGCCCTACCGGGGCGTGGCGCCTGCACTCAACGATGTGCTGGGTGGCCAAATTCCCATGGCTTTTGCCAGCTTGCCGTCGTGCATCCAACACATCAAGGCCGGCAAATTGCGCGCCTTGGGTGTGAGCTCGCCCAAGCGTTCGCCTTACGCGCCGGACATCCCCGCCATTGCTGAAGTCTTGCCCGGTTTTTCGGGCGAACTTTGGGTGGGCTTGTTTGTCGGGGCCAACACGCCTGAGCCCATTGTGCGTCGCCTGGCGCAAGAGGTGGAGTTGGCGGTGGCCTCGCCCGATGTGCTGGACAAATTCTCAACCCTGGGCGTTGAAAAGCTCGGCGGTGGCCCTGAGGCATTGGCGGGCATGTTGCGCACCGACTTGGCCAAATGGAAAACCATCGTGGCGGCCTCAGGCGCCAGCGTGGACTGACCACGCAATCCACAAGCTGGACAACGACCAGCATACGACCAGCAAACGACCACAGAGCGCTTGCCAAAATTGTCAGACATTAATACGATATGACCGTAACACATTCTTCAACCGCAGCTAACTTTTTCAGGAGCTTCCCATGACCCGTCCCTACGCCCCCAAGAACCAGGAACTGTTTGACCAAGGCCTGGCCATGCGCCGCCAAGTGTTGGGCACGGAGTACGTGGATGCGTCCATCAAAAACGCCACCGACTTCAACATCGAGATGCAAGAGTTGGTCACCCAGTACTGCTGGGGCGATGTGTGGAACCGCCCAGGCCTGGAGCGTAAGACCCGTTCTTTCTTGAACCTGGCGATGCTCGCCGCCCTGAACCGTCCTCACGAACTGAAGTTGCATGTACGCGGCGCCATCAACAACGGCCTGACCAAAGACGAGATCAAAGAAGTGTTCTTGCAAGTGGCGATTTATTGCGGCGTGCCCGCCGCCATTGACTCTTTCCGGGTTGCCTCGGAAGTGTTCAAAGAAATGAACATCTAAGGAGCCGCCGTGAGCCACATCGGATTCATCGGTCTGGGCATGATGGGTCAGCCCATGGCCCACTTGCTACACGCTGCAGGCCACAGCCTGGTGGTGCGTGATGCCAACGCCAGCGCTGCTGCGGCGTTTGTTCAAGCCCATCCTGGCGCTGTGGTGGCGCAAGACGCCCAGGCTTTTGCCGCGTGCGATGTGGTGATCACCATGCTGCCCAACTCCGACATTGTCGATGCGGTGGTCAAAGAGCTGGCACCCAGCCTCAAACCTGGTGCTTGTGTGATTGAGATGAGCTCGGCCGACCCCACCCGCACGCGTGCCTTGGCCGAGAGCTTGGCCACACAAGGTTTGGGCTTGATCGACGCACCGGTTTCGGGCGGTGTGAAAAAAGCGGTGGCGGGCACCTTGGCCATCATGGTCGGCGGTGACCCAGCGCTGTTTGCGGCGCACAAACCTGTGCTTGAAACCATGGGCAAAGCCATCACCCATGTGGGGCCAGTGGGGGCCGGGCACGCCTTGAAGGCGCTCAACAACTATGTGTCGGCAGCGGCCCTGATTGCCACGGCCGAAGCCATCCACGTGGGAGCGGCCTTTGGCATTGAGCGCACGGTGATTGTTGATGTGATCAACGCTTCCACGGGCAAGAACAACACCACCGAAAACAAGGCGCACCAGTACATGCTGAACGCGGCTTTCAATTCGGGCTTTTCTTTGGCTTTGCAGGCCAAAGATGTGGGCATTGCTGCGTCGCTGGGACAGGCTGTGAAACACCCCATGCCTTTGGCACAGGTGGTCTCCGGCATGACCAACGATGCCTCAGACAGCTTGGGCAAACAAGCCGACCACACCGAGTTGTATGCCTACGTGGGCCAACAAGCCCGCTAACTTTGGAGAACACCGTGACATCGTTGATCAAACAAGCGCTGGTCTTGACCGGCATGGGTGTGTTGTCGCTGGCGGCTGCTGCTTTCCCCATCAAGCCCGTGAGCATTGTGGTGCCCTACGCACCAGGCGGCTCCACCGATGTGATTGCCCGCGTGCTGGCTGAAAACATGGCGCGTGACCTGGGGCAGTCGGTGGTGGTGGAAAACGTCGGTGGTGCAGGCGGCACCATCGGCACGGCCAAGGTGGCGCGCTCTCCCAACGATGGTCACACCGTGTTGTTTCACAACATGGGCATTGCCATTGCGCCTTCGCTCTACAACAAGCTCACTTTCGATGTGAGCAAAGACCTCGAGCCCATTGCCCTGGCCGGTGATGTGCCCATGATCTTGGTGCGCAACAGCAAGTTTGCGCCAGCCACGGTGGGCGAGCTCATCAAGCACATGAAGGCCAAGCCCGGCGATGTGAAGTTTGCCCACGCGGGTGTGGGGGCCACCTCTTACTTGTGCGCGGTGCTGTTCAACCAAGCCACGGGCACGACCACCACCATGGTGCCTTACCGCGGCACAGGCCCGGCTTTGATGGATGTGCTGGCCGGTAACGTGGACATGATTTGCGACCAGCCGGTGTCCACCAGCGCTTACCTCCAAGCCGGCACCTTGAAGCCTTATGCCGTGGCCACCCAAGACAGGCTGCCCACCTTGCCCAATGTGCCCACGTTTGCCGAGGCTGGCATGCCAGGTTTTCAGTTGGCGGTGTGGCATGGTTTTTACGCGCCCAAGGGCACGCCCCAGCCCGTGATTGAGCGGCTCAACAAAGCCATTCGTGCGGCCTTGGCCTCCCCAGCGGTGGTCAAACGTTTGTCCGATTTGGGTGTGGTTTTGCCCCAGGGTGATCGCCTCAAACCTGAGGCCTTGCGCGACCACACGGCCGCTGAGCTCAAGGCCTGGCCACCGGTGTTGGCCGCTGCGGGTGCCAGCATCGATTGATGCGTTTTTCGCCCAGCGCGAAGGACCCAAACTGATATGATCAAACGCGACCGGCCGCCCCCTCATGTGGCCGAATGGGGTGCACCGTCTCGGTACACAGCACCTTGATGTGAAGCCCTTGCCGAGCCTGGATTGACATGGAAGATTTGCCCGAATCACTCGACATGGACCTGTCGCGCGAGGTGGTGTCATTGCGCCAACGCGCCACTGACAAAATCCGCGAAGCCATCCTGACTGGCAAATTCTCTCCAGGCCAACGCTTGGTGGAGCGTGACTTGTGGCAGTCCTTGGGCATCAGCCGCACGGTGGTGCGTGAGGCGCTGCAGCACCTGCAGGCCGAAGGGCTGATCACCATCATTCCTTACAAAGGGCCGGTGGTGGCCACCTTGTCTTTGCAAGACGCCAACGAGCTCTATGAGGTGCGCGCCTCGCTGGAGAGCTTGGCGTGTGCTGGTTTTGCCAAGCATGCGAGCGAGGCCCAGCTCAAGCAACTGCGCGCGGCCTTGGAGTTTTTGCGCACCCCCCAAGCCAGTGCCTCGCCCAAAGATTTGCTCGACGCGAAAAACGCTTTTTACGCCACCTTGCTGCAAGGCTGTGGCAACCGCGTGATTGGCGAGATCCTCACGCAGCTTAACAACCGCGTGTCGGTTTTGCGCCGTGTCTCGCTGGGCACCCCTGGCCGCTTGAACCAAACCTTGCTGGAGCTCGAAGAGGTGGTCCAAGCCGTTGAGCGACGCGATGCGCAAACCGCAGCGCGCCTTGCCGCCGCCCATGTGGCCAAAGCCGCCGAGATTGTGATTGGCTCTTTCAGCCGCCAGTCAAGTTAGGCCCACAGTTTCAGGCGCCAGAGCCTGAATGGCTTGAAACTGCGTGAGGTAAACGCCACCACTCAAGTGGTGCAAGAAATGCGTGTGCTGCAAGCGGTCCATCACCGGGCCCTTGACCTCGGAGAGGTGCAGCGCAATGCCAGATGCGCGCAAACGGCTTTCAATGGCTTCCAAGCTCTCTAAAGCACTTGCGTCAATGTCGTTGATGGCCGAGCACTGCAACACCACATGCAACAAATCGGGGTGCGAGGCCACGGCGTCGTTGACGACGTCTTCAAGCGCGCGCGCATTGGCGAAGTACAGGCTCTCATCCACCCGCAGGCTCAGCACGCGCGGGCTGGTGTTGACCTGGTGACGTTTGACGTTGCGAAAATACTCGGTGCCCGGCACCAACCCCACCTCAGCAATGTGGGGGTGGCTGGTTTTGTAAAGAAACAGCGCGATCGACACCGTCACGCCTGTGACCAAGCCCAGCTCCACGCCCAAGCCCAGGGTCACCAGCAGGGTGGTGAGCACGGCTACAAAATCGGTTTTTGCATAGCGCCAGGTGCGCTGCAAGATGCTCAGGTCCACCAGCGAAAGCACCGCCACCACGATGGTGGCAGACAGCGTGGCTTGCGGCAGGTAATACAAGGCGGGCGTGAGCAACAGCGAGGCCAGCGTGATGCCTACGGCGGTAAACACCCCGGCGGCGGGGGTTTGCGCACCGGCATCAAAGTTCACCACCGAGCGGGCAAAGCCGCCGGTGACAGGAAAGCCCCCAGTCAAGGCAGCCGACATGTTGCTCGCCCCCAGGGCAACCAACTCTTGGTCAGGCTCGATGCGTTGGCGCCGCTTGGCCGCCAGGGTTTGGCCCACCGAGACCGATTCCACAAAGCCCACCACGCTGATGAGCAGCGCTGGCACCGCCAGTTCTTTCCACAGGGCCAGGTCCCATTGCGGCAAGGTCAATGGGGGCAAACCTTGGGGCACGGTGCCAACAATTTTCACGCCCTGCGCCTGCCAGCCTAAGGCCCAGGTCAGGCCCGTGGTGAGCGCAATGGCCGCCACTGGCCCGGCTTTGGCCAGCACATCGGCGGCTTTGGGGCCCAAGCCCCAGCGCATGAGCAAGGGTTTGAGGCCTTTGCGCACCCAGAACAAAAAAGCCGTGGCGCTCAGGCCCATGCTCAGCGTGAGCCAGTGGGTGTGGGGGGCTTGCTCAAGCAATGCTTTGACCAGCTCAATGAAGTTGTGCCCCTCGGCCTTCACGCCCATGAGGGTTTTGAGCTGACTCGCCGCAATCAGCAGGCCCGAGGCGGAGATGAAACCCGAGATCACGGGGTGGCTCAAAAAGTTGGCCAAAAATCCCAAGCGCAACACCCCCATGAGCAACAGCATCAGGCCTGAGATGAACGCCAGGGTGATGGCAAACGCCCAGTACTGCGGCGAGCCCGCTGCTGCCAACTGGCCAATGGCTGCTGCCGTCATGAGCGAGACCACGGCTACCGGGCCCACAGCCAGCACCCGGCTGGTGCCAAAGATCGCGTAAAAAATCAAGGGTGCCACGCTGGCGTACAAGCCCACCTCTGGTGGCAGCCCCGCCAGCAGCGCATAGGCCAGGCTTTGCGGGATGAGCATGACGGTCACGATCAGGGCCGCTATCAGGTCGCTCGAGAGGGTGTCGCGGTTGTAGCTGCGCCCCCAGTCCAGCACGGGCAAAGAGGGCAGAAGTTGCTTCAGGCTGGGCATGAGGTGCAGATCTCGTTGTGCTTAGGCCGGCTGGCGGGCTTTGCTCAGGCGTTCCAGCAGTTCAAAAACCAGCATGCCAGCCAACATGAACAGCACAAAAACCGCCGCTTTGGTTTGGCCTGAGGCCAGTGACACCAGCGCTGGGCCTGGGCAAAAACCTGCCAGGCCCCAGCCTGCGCCAAACAGCACAGCGCCCACCACCAGCTTACGGTCAATCTGATGGCTGCTGGGCAGGCGCATGGCGCCGCCTAAAAAGCTCAGGGTTCTTTTCTTGGCCAAGGCGAAGGCAAAAAAGCCCACAGCGATGGCGCCACCCATGACCAGGGCCAAAGAAGGGTCCCAGTTGCCTGCCAAATCAAGAAAGCCAATCACCTTGCCGGGGTCGGTCATGCCGGAAAGAATGAGCCCCAGGCCAAACAACAAACCCACCAAAAATTCACTGAAGCGATGCATGTTGTGCTCCTTAAATCGCGTGGCGAACCACATAAACCGTGACAAAGCCCAGCGCCATGAAGGTCAGGGTGGACACCAAAGAGCGAGGCGACAAGCGCGACAAACCGCACACACCATGGCCACTGGTGCAGCCCGAGCCATAGCGCGTGCCAAAACCCACAAGCAGGCCCGCCACGGCGATGGCCGCGTAGCCAGCTTCAATGCGGGGGGGCGCGATCAGGCCGGCAAACAAGGCCGAGGCCACCATGGGGGCAACTGCCATGCCCAGCAGAAAAGCCAGACGCCAGCCGATGTCGCCAGCGCGTGGGGTGAGCAGCCCACCCACAATGCCGCTGATGCCCAAAATGCGGCCGTTGATCAAAATGAACATGGCCGAAGCCAAGCCCAGCAGCAAGCCGCCCCCCAGCGACAGCCAGGGTGTGAAATGGTTCCAGTCAATCGTCATGATTCATCCTTTCGAGGTTGGCAATACAGGTCATAAAGTGTGCTGATCACGGCCAAAGCCTGGGGGCTGTTGACCTGGTAGTGGATGTTCTTGCCCTCGCGCCGGGTGCTGACCAAGCCCTCGTCGCGCAGCACCGTGAGCTGTTGGGACAGCGTGGGTTGCACAATGCCTAAGGTTTCTTCAATGTCACCCACCCGCATCTCACCTTTTGACAATTGGCACAAAATCATGAGGCGGTCAGGGTTGGACAAGACTTTCATGAGCTTGCACGCCTGTCCGGCGGCTTGGTGCATGTCTACAAGTTCGGCGTTCATATCAGCCCTCTACAATTAATTTTTTGATAGTCTATTGACTTGTATTATGTTTGTCAATAGACTATGAAAAAACAAAGTAAAGGACACCATGCCAACCTCGACACCCAACCCCACCGTGCACGGCATCTTTGACAAAGCCACCTGGACGGTGACTTACGTGGTTCACCAGGGGCCAGGCAGCGCTTGCGCCATCATTGATTCGGTGCTGGATTACGACCCCAAATCGGGCCGCACCAAAACCACCTCGGCAGACCTGGTGATTGACTACGTCAAGGCCCAGCAACTCCAGGTGGCTTGGATTTTGGAAACCCACGCCCACGCCGACCACCTCAGCGCCGCGCCCTACCTCAAGCAGCACCTAGGTGGCAAAACCGCGATTGGCAGCGGCATCACGCGGGTGCAAAAGGTGTTCAAAGGCATCTTCAATCTCGAGCCCGAGTTCAAGGTGGACGGCTCGCAGTTTGACCAGCTGTTTGCCCAAGACGAGACGTTTTCAATCGGCGAACTCACTGGCAAGGTGCTGTATGTGCCTGGCCACACCCCGGCTTGCGTGGCCTACCAGGTGGGTGATGCGGTGTTTGTGGGCGACACCATGTTCATGCCTGATGTGGGCACTGCCCGCTGCGATTTTCCTGGCGGTGACGCCCACACCCTGTACGCCTCGGTGGGCAAAATTTTGAGCCTGCCCCCGCAAACCCGCCTCTTCATGTGCCACGACTACCCGCCCAACGGGCGCCCCGTGGCCTTTGAGACCACGGTGGCTGAGCAAAAGGCCAAAAACATCCACGTGCACGATGGCATCACCGAGGCGCAATTTGTCGCCATGCGCACCCAGCGTGATGCCACCCTCGAGATGCCTGTGCTGATCTTGCCGGCAGTGCAGATCAACATCCGCGCTGGTGAGTTGCCACCCAAAGAAAGAAACGGCACGGCCTACGTGAAAATTCCTTTGAACGCCTTGTGACACAGGGGGTATGCGCAGCCCCCAACAGCTTGACTTGAAAATAAAACAAAAAAAGTCCTTAATTCACCGCCAGTTCTGACGTTAATGAACATACGTATAAGGATCAGGGCCTCTGCACCTCGGTGCGGGCAAACACGTCATGCAACTGCCTTCTGTTGTTCAAACAGCTCCCTCCAGGCCGGTGGCCCAGGAGGCGGGGCTGTCTGCGGCTGGCAGGTTGGCCCCCGATCCCCGGCATGAGGACAAGACACCTCCAGGGGTGATCAACGAGATCAGCCCGCAGGTGCAAGCCTTGGCCTCGCGCGCCGCGGGCGCAGACCCTCAGTCCGCACAGCCCGCACCCCCCGAGTCGGTCGCCAAACCGGTGCCGCTGGAGCCTTTGTCCAAGGTGTTGATGGCGCATTTCCATTCGGTGTGGAGTGCCAGCAGCCGTGTGGTCGAGCGGGTCTTGCCAGCCAATGCCGATAAAAATTTGTTGCAGCTGCAAATGCAAATGCAGGCCCAAGCCCAGGCACGCAACGTGGACCCGGCTGCCACCCCGGGCACCTTGGCCAAAGCCACGCTGACGTACTCGCCCAGCAAAATCAAGCCTGTGGACCCTGTTTAAGGCCGCCTCGATCGGCCTGTCTTAACATCGGGGGATGCACACCACAGCCCTTGTTTTGTTTTCTGGCGGTCAAGATTCCACCACCTGCTTGGCCCACGCTTTGCAGCGCTACGAGCGGGTCGAAACCATGGCCTTTGACTACGGCCAACGCCACCGGGTGGAGCTGCAAGCCCGCCTCAAGGTGCTCGAAGAAATCCGCGCCCGTTTCCCGGCCTGGGCGCCCAAGCTCGACCAAGACCATGTGCTGGATTTGGCGGTGCTGGGCGAGGTCAGCGAAACCTCGCTCACGCGCGACACCGCCTTCAAGATGGAGGCCAGCGGTTTGCCCAACACCTTTGTGCCGGGGCGCAACCTGCTGTTCCTCACCTTGGCAGCGGCTGTGGCTTATCGGCGCGGGCTGGAGGTGATCGTCACCGGGGTGTGCGAAACCGATTTTTCCGGCTACCCCGACTGCCGTGACGACACCATGAAAGCCATGCAGCTTGCCCTCTCACTGGGCATGGACAAGCGCTTTCTGATTGAAACGCCGCTGATGTGGATCGACAAGGCCGACACCTGGCGCATGGCGCACAGCTTGGGTGGCCAGGCCCTGGTGGATCTCATCATTGAGCACACCCACACCTGCTACCTCGGCGACCGCGAGCACCGCCACGCCTGGGGCTATGGCTGCGGCACCTGCCCGGCTTGTGCGTTGCGCGAGCGGGGGTTTGCGCTGTTCAGCGAGTCGATCAAAACACCGTCTTGAACCTGCCAGACGCGGTTGTGAAAACCCGCCAGCGCAGGCCGGTGCGCAATCGACACCAAGCCCCCGCGCCCTTGCACCATGTCCACCAAGCGTTGGTAGAGGGTGGTTTGGGCGGCATCGTCCAGCGCGCTGGTGGCTTCGTCAGCAAACACCCACGCCGGTTGGCGTAAAAACACGCGCGCCAAGGCCAGGCGTTGCTGCTCGCCGCCTGAGAGCGTTTGCCCCCAAGCCGCTTCGCGGTCGAGTTGCCCGCACAGATGGGGCAGCAGGGCGTGCACCAGGGCGGCTTGCAGGGCAGCATCGGTGTAGCTGCCGCTGGCGTGTGGGTAGCTCAAGGCTTCACGCAAGGTGCCTTGCGGAAAATACGGGTGCTGCGGCACAAACACCGCATCGCCCGGCGGGCTCACCTGGCCTTGCTGGTAGGGCCAAATGCCCGCCAGACTGCGAAACAGCGTGGATTTGCCGCTGCCAGAAGGCCCTTGCAGCAGCACCCGGTCGCTGGTAGAGAGTGGCACTGGGTCGATGCGCATCAAGGTCTGCCCGCTGGGCAGTTGCAAATGCAGCGCGGGGGACGCAGGCACACCCGATGGCGCAGGCTGAAGGCTGGGCTGCTCGCCAAGCACGTGGGCTGGGGGTGCGGTGTTTTCGAGCTGCTGCAAAGTGGCCTCAAAGCTGGTCAGGCGGTCGGTGGTGGCGCGCCAGCTGGCCAGGCGGTCGTAGCTTTCCACAAACCAGCTCAACGCGTCTTGCACACGCCCAAAGGCCGAGGCAATTTGCATGAGCTCACCGAGCTGAATGGCACCACTGAAAAACCGCGGCGCTGCCACCACAAACGGAAACACCACCGCAGCTTGCCCAAAACCCGAGGTGAACCAGGTGAGGCTTTTTTGCGCCTTGAGCAGCTGCAAGGTGTTGCTCAGCACGCTGCCAAAGCGCAGGTCGAGTTGCTGGGCCTCGGCCGCTGCGCCACGGTCCAGGGCAATGGCTTCGCTGGATTCACGCACCCGAATCAGGTGGTGCCGAAAATCTGCCTCGCGGCGTTGTTGCTCGAAGTTCAGGCGGATCAGCGGGCGGCCAATCAGGTGCGTGAGCACGCTGCCGGCCAAGCAGTAAAGCAGGGCCATCCACACCATGAAGCCAGGAATCTCAAACGCCTGCCCACCCAAAGAGAAGGCAAAGCCACCACTCAAGCTCCACAAAATGCCCACAAAACTCAGCAGCGTGACCACCGCGTTGAGCAGGCCCATGCTCAGGCTCACGGTCAGGTTGGTGAACTGCGCTACGTCTTCTTGAATGCGTTGGTCGGGGTTGTCTGGCAGCGCGTCCGATGTGGCAAAGCGCGTGAGCTCCAAGGTGTAGAAAGCCTGCTTGTTGAGCCAGCGGCCCAGTAAGTGGCGCGTCATCCAGGCGCGCCAGCGCAGCTCGAGCAGCTGGGTGAGGTAGAACTTGTAGACCGCAATCACAATGAAGCCAAAGGCCAGGTACGTGAAGCGCAGCAGTTGGGCCCAGAACACCTCGGCGTCTTTGTTTTGCAAAGCGTCGTAGAAGAGCCGGTTCCAATCGTTGATGAGCACGAGCATGCCCACAGCCCCGAGGTTGAGCAAGACAATGGCAGCCAGCAGGGTGCGTGCCCGCCATTTTTCGTCTGAGGAAAAATAAGGCTGACTAAGCCGCCAGGCAGCGCCCATAAAGGCCAAGGCGCTATCAATTTTGATTTTTATAGACATGCAATAGACACCTGCGTGCAAGCCGGCGGCCGATGTTCAGGGTTGGGTTCAGGGGTTGGAAATGCCGCTGGCCACATGGCCCGAGGGCACATGACGCGAGGCCGACTCGATGTGGCCGGTTTGGTCGTCAAAGAAAAAATCGGGCTCGAACTCGCGCAAAAATTCGCCCTTGGGCAAGCCACCCAAAAACATGGCCTCGTCCACCTCGATGTCCCAATTCATCAGGGTGCGAATGGCGCGCTCGTGCGCGGGGGCGCTGCGTGCGGTGACCAGCGCGGTGCGGATGCGCATGGCCTCGGTGCCCTCACGCTGCAAACGGTGCAGGGCCGCAAGCAGGGGCTTGAAGGGGCCTGCCAGCAGGGGCTGCGCGGCTTTGTCTTTTTCGTGCTTTTGGAAAGCGCTCAGGCCTTGTGCCTGAAACACGCGCTCGGCTTCGTCGCTGAACAGCACCGCGTCACCGTCAAAGGCAATGCGCACCTCGGTGGGGTGGGCGTTGCTGGCAAGCTTGGACTGCGGGTACACCTGCGCCGCGGGCACACCAGCGTTGAGTGCGGCGCGCACATCGTTCAAATGGGTGGACAAAAACAGGTTCGCCTGCAGCGGCTTGAGGTAGCGCCAGGGCGACTGGCCGCGCGTGAAGCTGCCGCGCTCAATGGGCAGGCCAAAGTGCTGGGCCGAGCGAAACACCCGCATGCCTGAGACCGGGTCGTTGCGCGAGAGGATGACCACCTCCACGCGCTGGGCCTGGGCGTCGTTGAAGGCCAGCAGCTTTTTGACCATGGAAAACGCCACACCGGGCTGCGCGGGCTCTTCGAGCTTGGCCAGTTGCAAGTCCATGTAGGCCTTGTCTTTGAGGGGACCTTGCCCTTGCTCAAAGACTTTGTTTTCTTCTTCAAAATCAAACAAGGCGCGCGAGGAGATCGCCACCACCAGTTTGCCGTCCAGTGTCACACCCATGGCGGTCTTTCAGGGCGCGCGGTGCAGCCGCGGGGCCGACAGCAAAGCGATGTTGTCGCTCAGGGCGGCGCGCACATCGGGCCAGCGCGGCGCAGCGGTGGGGCTGGAGGTGCTCAGGGCGTCCAGGGCTTTTTGCAGGGCTTGCAGGTCTTTGACCGTGGGAGCCACCTTGATTTGGGCAATGGCCGCAGCACTGTTACCGCCCCGAATGAGGCCCAAGACTTTGAGGGCCCATTCGCTTTGGCGGGCACGGCTGGATTTGGCAGGGGTTTTTGACAGGTCAGGTGGCATGGCGCTTGAATCGAGTGCTTGCATGTTAGCAAGTTGTGAGCGGGGGCGTTAACATCGACCATGCGTAAAACTTTTCCCCTGACCATCGACGGCAAGCATCCAGAGCGCGTGCTCGAAGCCGTCAAGCACGACATCCGCAAATACATCAAACGCGAACGCCGCCGCCCCCTGGCCGAAGGCGTGGATTTTTTAGACTTTGATTGCCGCGTGGGCCTGGATGCCGAGACCGCCCACATCAGCCACGTGGGCAGCCTCATTGCCGACATCGACGCCTTGGTCAAAGAAGGTGCCAAGGCCGTGTACGTGGAGTTGTTGGCCAAACCCGGTGTGCGCCAGGCACGTCCACAAGGCGCCCCCGAAGCCCACCCACTCGACGAGCAAGACTAAGCCTTGCCCTTGCAGACAGCGCCAGACCCGCTGTTTGGCACCTAAAATCGAAGCTGCTCGCCGTCGTACAGTGGATAGTACACATGCCTCCTAAGCGTGGAACACAGGTTCGATTCCTGTCGGCGGGACCAACCATTGTTATTTGGTGAGCTCGCGCATCGCTTCTTCGAGGCCGCGCAAGGTCAGCGGGTGCATGCGTTGGCTCACCAGCTGCTGCATGATGCTGATGCTTTGCCGGTACTGCCACACGCCCTGAGGCTCGGGGTTGATCCAGGTGAATTTGGGAAAGGCGTTGGTGAGGCGCTGGATCCACTCTGAGCCGGCTTCTTCGTTGTTGTATTCCACGCTGCCGCCGGGCTGCAGAATTTCATACGGGCTCATGGTGGCATCGCCCACAAAGATGAGTTTGTAGTCTTTGTTGTACTTGCGGATGATGTCCCAGGTGGCGAACTTTTCCGAGAAGCGGCGTTTGTTGTTCTTCCACATGAAGTCGTACACGCAGTTGTGGAAGTAATAAAACTCCAGGTGCTTGAACTCGGTCTTGGCCGCTGAAAACAACTCTTCCACGCGGGCGATGTGCTCGTCCATGGTGCCGCCCACATCCATGAGCAGCAGCACCTTCACATTGTTGTGGCGCTCGGGCACCATTTTGATGTCGAGGTAACCGGCATTGGCCGCGGTGGACTTGATGGTGTCGTCCAAATCCAGCTCGTCTTCTGAGCCTTCACGCGCAAATTTGCGCAAGCGGCGCAGTGCGACCTTGATGTTGCGGGTGCCCAGCTCTTGGCTGTCGTCGTAGTCTTTGTAGGCGCGTTGGTCCCACACTTTGACCGCGCTTTTGTTGCGGCTTTTCTCTTGGCCGATGCGGATGCCCTGCGGGTTGAAACCATTGGCGCCAAAGGGCGAGGTGCCGCCGGTGCCGATCCACTTGCTGCCGCCTTCATGCCGCTCTTTTTGTTCTTCAAAACGCTTCTTGAGCGTTTCCATCAGCTCGTCCCAGCCCATCTTCTCGATCTTGGCTTTGTCTTCGGGGCTGAGTTCTAACTCCAGGGTCTTGCGCAGCCACTCCAGGGGCACGTCTTTGGTGAAGTCGGTGAGCATCTCCACGCCTTTGAAGTATGCGGCAAAGGCGCGGTCGAACTTGTCGAAATGCTTTTCGTCTTTGACCAGGCTGGTGCGGGCCAGGTAGTAAAAATCGTCGAGGTTGCCGGCTTCAGGGCCGACCACACCGGCTTGCAAGCCTTCGAGCAGCACCAAAAACTCTTTGACGCTTACCGGCAGCTTGGCGCTGCGCAGGGTGTAGAAAAAGTCGATCAGCATGGGCTGTGTCAGTCTTTGCGGGCCTGGGCAGCGCGCCAGCGTCGCGCGGCTTGCAGACCCATGCCGCCACCCAAGCCCACCGCCAAAATGCCCACAATGCTGCTGCTGTTGTAGCCCTGGGCGAAGGCGTCAAAGCCAATCAGGCGGGCCAGCCAGTAGCCCGCCAGTGCGCCGCCGATGAAGCCAATCGCGTCCGACAGGCCTTCTTTGAGGAGTTGTTGCGTATCTGGCATGGCATCAACGGTTGTGGCGCTGCATGAACACCAGTTTTTCAAACAAGGTCACGTCCTGCTCATTTTTCAGGAGCGCGCCCACCAGGGGTGGCACGGCCACTTTGTCATCTTTGCTCTGCAAGGCTTCGAGCGGAATGTCTTCGGCCACCAGCAGCTTGAGCCAGTCCAGCAGCTCGCTGGTGGAGGGTTTTTTCTTCAAGCCGGGTAGGTTGCGCACATCGAAAAAGATTTTCATGGCCGCAGCCAGCAGCTCTTTTTTCAGGCCCGGAAAGTGCACATCCACAATTTGCTGCATGGTGGTGGCATCGGGGAACTTGATGTAGTGGAAAAAGCAGCGGCGCAAAAACGCATCGGGCAGCTCTTTTTCATTGTTCGAGGTGATGAACACCAGGGGGCGGTGCTTGGCCTTGATGAGCTGGCGGGTCTCGTAGCAGTAAAACTCCATGCGGTCGATTTCGCGCAGCAAGTCGTTGGGAAACTCGATATCGGCCTTGTCGATCTCGTCAATCAGCAGTGCCACGGGCGTTTCAGAGGTGAAGGCCTGCCACAGCACGCCCTTGATGATGTAGTTGTTGATGTCTTTGACGCGCTCGCCGCCGTCCAGGTCAGCGAGCTGCGAGTCGCGCAGGCGGCTGACCGCGTCGTACTCGTACAAACCTTGTTGCGCTTTGGTGGTGGACTTGATGTGCCACTGCAGCAGGGGCAAGCCCAAGGCACTGGAAACCTCTTCGGCCAGCATGGTTTTACCGGTGCCGGGCTCGCCTTTGACCAGCAAGGGGCGCTGCAACTTGATGGCGGCATTGACCGACAGCATCAGGTCTTGCGTGGCAACGTACTGGTCGGTTCCTTCAAATTTCATGGTCATAAGCTCGCGGACAGAGGGTCAAAAATTGAAATCAGGGGCGATGGGCAACGATATAATGCTTGTTGCTTTATACCAATCATCGGTCGATTGTCCCCGCAAAATGAACAAACTTTTCTTGTCGATCTCCGCCCTGATTGTCGCCTCAGCGACCAGCCTGTCTGCCCAAGCCCAAGACCTGAAGGGCGATGTCAAAGCCGGTGAGAAAAAAATCGCCATGTGCATTGGCTGCCACGGCATCCACGGCTACCAAGCCAGCTTCCCTGAGGTTTACAAAGTCCCCATGATCTCTGGTCAGGGCGCCAAATACATCACCTCGGCCCTCAATGCCTACAAAAAGGGCGAGCGCAAGCACCCCACCATGCGCGGCATTGCCGACACCCTGAGCGACCAAGACATGGCCGACATTGCCGCCTACTACGAAGTGCACGGCAAGGTTGAGGGCGCGGCCCCTGTCAAAACCGCTGAAGCCACCGGCAAAGTGGGTGAGTTGCTCAAGAAAGGCGCTTGCGCCTCTTGCCACGGCGACAACCTCAACAAACCCATCGACCCAAGCTACCCTAAGCTCGCCGGCCAGCACGCCGACTACCTGTACGTGGCGCTCAAGTCCTACAAAGTTGAGGGCAACCCCCAGGTGGGTCGCGCCAACGGCATCATGGGTGGTGTGGTCAAACAGTTCTCCAATGCCGAGCTCAAAGAGCTGGCCACCTACATCCATGCCCAAGGCGGTGACCTCAAGGTCGTGCCCCAGTCCAAGTTCCGTTGAACCTGGCCAGCACCTGCGTGCCAACCTTGGCGTGTGACGGCCACAAAAAAAGCCCCTCATAGAGGGGCTTTTTTCATGGGGCGATCGTTGGCTTAAGCAATGCTTAGGCGCCTGGTCAACGAGGTCAACAAACCCAGCACCAATTCACGGTCACTAGCCGAAAGCAGTTCGAGTTGTTGGGCGATAGATTGGGCTTGATCGCTGGGGCGGTCACTGCTTTGTAAAAGCAGGGTGGTGATATCGCAGTTGAAAATATCAGCAAGTTCAATCAGACGCGCCACAGTTGGGACAATCAAGCCCCGCTCCATGCGCGAGACGGCCTCGTGGCCGATGTCTAATCTCTCGGCCACTTCCTCCTGCGTCAAACCGGCTAGTTGCCGATGTTCCGCTATTGACCTGCCAACCGACTTGGCAACTTCACTGGTTCTTAATTTCTTCATGCGCGGCAATCATTGGTTTACTCCCCTAAGCCAGCTTCTTTTTGCAAGATCCATGACGAACACACACGGCTGATAGCTTCTAATGTTATTTTTTATATCGATAAAAGTGAACGTCTATTAGGGGCGGTCTTGTGCAACTTGGGTGGATTACTTACAAATAAATTCATAAGCAAGATTGGCAGATCTAAACCCCCACTTTTGATCGATACGCCAAGGACACCCGCATGTTTTCAAAGGCGGCAGGCGCATGGCTTGATGCACATCAAGGTTTTCGGCGCTAGAAAGGCCCCTTGGGGCCATGGGCTGATCTGGCGCAGCAAGTTGCGCGCGCGAGAAAATTCAGTCGCGGGTGGCGCGTTGTTGCACGCAGGCAATGTAGGCTTGCCCGTCGGGCGCACGGCCGGCGCGTTGGCTCTCCCAGACCATGCGGCCCAGGCACTCCATCACCTCATGGTGGGCGTCGTGCAGCGAGTCGCGCCGCGCGGTGAGCAGCTCCACCGCTTGGCGGATGCCCCGGGGCTGGTCGATGCTGCACTGCTCGCTGATGGACAGGTGCATCGAGAGGTGCAAAAAGGGGTTCTCAGCGGCTGCCGAGCCCGTGCTGGGGCTGCTCTCGGTGAGCGCCATGGCGGCTAAAGCCGCATCCACATCGCTCAGGGCGGCGTGGTATTCGGGGTGCTCGTCGATCCACTGGCTCACCAACACCTCGATGGCCTCCATGGCCTGGCCGGCGCGTGCTTTGGCATACACACCGCAAAAAAATCGACGGACATCGGCTTGTGAGGGTTGGAACATGGCGCGTAGGTGGGTGCAAAGCTGTATTGTCCAACGCTTCTGCCGCTGCGATTGGCCTGGCCCTCAAGCCCGGGTAGCGAGCGGGTACGATATAGCGGCTCAAAGCGGTGTCTGGTTCGCAACGCCCGACACCCCACAACAAACGGAGACACAGGTGATCAACAAAATTGCGGACAGCGCGGCGCAGGCCGTGTCCGGCCTCAAAGATGGCGCCACGGTGATGATTGGTGGCTTTGGCACCGCGGGCATCCCCGAGGTGCTCATTGATGCGCTCATCGCACAGGGCGCACGCGATTTGACGGTGGTGAACAACAACGCGGGCAACGGCGACACCGGCTTGGCCGCGCTGCTCAACACCGGGCGGGTGCGCAAAATCATTTGCAGCTTTCCGCGCCAAGTCGACAGCCATGTGTTTGACGCGCTGTACCGCAGCGGCAAGCTCGAGTTAGAGCTCACGCCTCAGGGCAATTTGTCGGAGCGTATCCGCGCCGCAGGTGCGGGCATCGGTGCTTTTTACACACCCACGGGCTACGGCACCGAGCTGGCCAAGGGCAAGGAAACCCGCATCATCGATGGCAAACCCTATGTGCTGGAGTACCCCATCCACGGCGATCTGGCCCTGATCAAAGCCGAGAAGGGCGACCGCTGGGGCAACCTCACCTACCGCAAGACCGCGCGTAACTTTGGGCCCACCATGGCCATGGCCTGCACCACCACGGTGGCCAGCGTGCACGAGGTGGTGGCCTTGGGCGAGCTCGACCCTGAGACCATCGTCACCCCCGCCATGTTTGTCACCTGGGTGGTGCCCATTGCGCGCCAGGCCACCCAGGCCGTTGGTCTGCAAAAATCCAGCACCAAAGCAAGCACTCTTTGAGGCGCACCATGTCAACACAAACAACTTATCAGGCGCGCAACAAAGACCAGCTCGCCGCCCGTGTGGCGCAAGACATCGCCGAGGGCATGGTGGTCAACCTGGGCATCGGCATGCCCACCCTGGTGGCCAACCACATCCCGCCCGACCGTGAGGTGCTGCTGCACAGCGAAAACGGCATCTTGGGCATGGGGCCGGCCCCAGCCGCAGGCCTGGAAGACTACGACCTCATCAACGCGGGCAAGCAGCCCGTCACCCTGCTGCCAGGCGGGGCCTACTTTCACCACAACGACAGCTTTGCGATGATGCGCGGCGGCCACTTGGACGTGTGTGTGCTTGGCGCGTTTCAGGTCTCGGCCACGGGCGACTTGGCCAACTGGCACACCGGCCAGGCCGACGCCATTCCGGCCGTGGGTGGCGCCATGGACCTGGCCGTGGGTGCCAAGCAAACCTGGGTGATGATGGACCTGCTCACCAAGCAGGGCCAGAGCAAGGTGGTGAGCGCCTGCAGCTACCCACTCACCGGTGTGGCCTGTGTCAAACGCATCTACACCGACCTGTGCACCTTGGCTTGCACGCCGCAAGGCTTGCAGCTCATCGACCTGGTCGAGGGCCTGAGCCTGGCCGAACTCACCGAACTGGTGGGCCTGCCGATTCAGGCCTGATTTTTTCCATAAAACCTAGAAGGACAAACCATGAACCAAGCCTTTATTTGTGACGCGATCCGCACCCCCTTTGGCCGCTACGGCGGCGCCCTGAGCAGCGTGCGCACCGACGACCTGGCCGCCGTGCCCCTCAAAGCCCTGATGGCGCGCAACCCTAACGTGGATTGGGCCGCGGTGACCGACATGATTTACGGCTGCGTGAACCAAGCCGGTGAAGACAACCGCAACGTGGCCCACATGGCCAGCTTGTTGGCGGGCTTGCCCCACACCTTGCCGGGATCCACCATCAACCGCCTGTGCGGCTCGGGCCTGGATGCCTTGGGCACGGCCGCGCGCGCCATCAAATCGGGCGAGGCCTCTTTGATGATTGCTGGTGGCGTGGAGAGCATGAGCCGCGCGCCTTTTGTCATGGGCAAGGCCGAGAGCGCTTTCAGCCGCAGCGCGCAAATTTATGACACCACCATCGGCTGGCGCTTCATCAACAAATTGATGAAAGAGCAGTACGGCGTGGACAGCATGCCCGAGACCGCCGAGAACGTGGCCGCCGACTACAAGATCAGCCGCGAAGACCAAGACAAGATGGCTTTGGCCAGCCAGCTCAAAGCTGTGGCCGCGCAAAAAGCCGGTTACTTTGACGCTGAAATTTGCCCCGTGACCATCCCCCAGAAAAAGGGCGACGCGGTGGTGGTGAGCAAAGACGAACACCCGCGCGAAACCTCCATGGAGGCCCTGGCCAAACTCAAAGGCGCGGTGCGCCCCGACGGCACCGTGACCGCGGGTAATGCCAGCGGTGTGAACGACGGCGCTTGCGCCATTTTGCTGGCCGACGAAGCCACCGCAGCCAAGCAAGGCCTGACCCCGCGCGCCCGTGTGGTGGGCATGGCCACGGCTGGTGTGCCCCCGCGCATCATGGGCATTGGCCCTGCACCGGCCACTGAAAAAGTGCTGGCCCTCACCGGCTTGTCGCTCGCGCAAATGGACGTGATTGAACTCAACGAAGCCTTTGCCGCGCAAGGCCTGGCGGTGCTGCGTTTGCTGGGTTTGCAAGACAACGACCCGCGCGTGAACCCCAATGGTGGCGCCATCGCCTTGGGCCACCCCCTGGGTGCCTCAGGCGCGCGTTTGGCCACCACTGCCATCAACCAGTTGCACCGCACCGGCGGCCGCTACGCGCTGTGCACCATGTGCATTGGTGTGGGGCAGGGCATTGCGGTGATTCTCGAGCGCGTTTAAACCCTCGCGAACCTAAATAAAAACGGGTGCCAAGGACAAGGTCCTGGCACCCGTTTTGTTGTGGCGTGAGGGCGTTTACCCTCAAGCGGTCATTTCGAGTCAGGCAACTCGATCTTGACCTCCAGCACCTCCAGGTTGTCCTGGCGCTCGAGGTTGACTTTGATGTCGTTGGGGTCGATCTTGATGTACTTGCTGATCACGGCCACCAAGTCGCGTTGCAGGTCGGGCAGGTAGTCGGGCTCAGCGGCGTTGCGGCCACTGCGCTCGTGCGCCAAGATGATCTGCAGGCGCTCTTTGGCCACACTGGCGGTTTTCTTTTTCTCGCCCAGAAGGAAGGACAGGAACGACATGTTCATTTGCCTCCGAACAGTCGTTTGAAGAAGCCCACTTTTTCAGCTTCGATGAAGCGCAGCGGTTTGTCTTCGCCCAAGAAGCGGTCAATCACGTCTTTGTAGGCTTCGGCCACATCGGTACCGGCCATGTGCACGGCGGGCACGCCCTGGTTGGAGGCTTGCAGCACGCTGTCGCTCTCGGGAATCACGCCGATGAGCTTGATGCGCAAAATGTCTTGAATGTCTTCGAGCGAGAGCATCTGGCCCTGGTCCACACGCGCTGGGTTGTAGCGGGTGATGAGCAGGTGCTCTTTGATGGGCTCAGCGCCTTCCATGGCGCGTTTGGTTTTGCTCGAGAGCATGCCCAAAATACGGTCTGAGTCGCGCACGCTCGACACCTCGGGGTTGGTCACCACCAGGGCCTCGTCGGCAAAGTGCATGGCCATGAGCGCACCGGTTTCAATGCCCGCTGGCGAGTCGCACACGATGTACTCGAAGTCCATGGCGGCCAGGTCGTTCAAGACCTTTTCCACGCCCTCTTGGGTGAGCGCATCTTTGTCGCGGGTTTGTGAGGCGGCCAGCACAAACAGCTTGTCCACGGTTTTGTCTTTGATCAGCGCTTGGTGCAGGTTGGCTTCGCCCTGAATCACGTTGATGAGGTCATACACCACGCGTCGCTCGCAGCCCATGATGAGGTCGAGGTTACGCAGGCCGACGTCAAAGTCGATCACAGCTGTTTTGAAGCCGCGCAGGGCCAGGCCGGTGGCAAAGCTGGCGCTGGTTGTGGTTTTACCCACGCCGCCTTTGCCCGAGGTCACCACGATGATTTTTGCCATGGGAGGGTCTTTCTAAAAAATCAAACAATCAGGCCTTGAGGGGCTCGATCAACAACTTGTCGCTGCCGTTGCTGCTGTGCAGCCGAACCTGGGCGGGTTTGGCGTGCACCTCAGCGGGCAACTGGTTTTCGCTGGTGCGGTACACACCAGCAATGGAAATGAGTTCGGGCTCGAGGCTCAGCGCAAATATGCGTGCAGCTGTGTCGCCACTGGCCCCCGCCATGGCCTTGCCGCGCAAGGCCGCATACACATGGATGTTGCCATCGGCCACCACCTCAGCGCCTTGGTTGACCATGGCCAGCACCACCAGGTCGCAGCCTTTGGCATACACCTTCTGGCCCGAGCGCAACGGCTTGTCCACCACCATGGCCGGTTTGCTTGCCGCAGGTGTGGCGGTGGGCACGTCCACGCGCACTTCTTTGATGACTTCGCGCACCACCTCACGCACCACCTCAACTGGCGCACTCGGGGCGGCAGCAGGCTTGGCGGCTTTGCCGCGGGCAACTTCCGGGGCGGCTTGTGCCCAGCCCAAAGCGCGGGCCTGGTCTTGCCATTGGGCAGAGCCGCCGCGCAGGGCCACGGGCAGCAATTTGAAACGTTGCAGCAGTTGCTCGAGCTTGGCCAGGGGCGCCACAGGCGCATCGGCGCTGAGCTGGCTCACGTCCACCACCAAGCCATCGAAATCGAAAAAATCGGGGCTCTCGCCCAAGGGGCCAAACCTGCGCTCCAGGTCTTGTGCCAACAGCTGCCAGTCAGAGGTTTTGAGCAGCATCGACTCCAGCGCCCAGGCGGTGCTTTTGAGTTCGAACGAGGCCGGCACAGAATCAGGTTTTGCAGCAGGGGCCATGAGGGTCGTTGAACTGATCAATGTGATGGAAAGTAAACAAGGTAAATCTTAACAGCCTGAGTGTGTGATGATGCGGGCCTGCATTTGAAGGAGTCCCCTGTGCTGTTCACGATGTTCATGATGGATAAACCCAAACACCAGGCGCTGCGCCAGCAGGTGCGCCCCGAGCACCGCGCCTACCTGGCCCAGGCCGCGCACCGCATGGCGTTTGCTGGCCCGCTCACGAGCGACGACAGCCAAGACATGATTGGCAGCCTGCTGGTGATGGACTTTGAATCGCGCGAGGCCGCGCAAGCCTGGTTGGCCCAGGAACCCTTCATGAAAGCTGGCTTGTTTGCCAGTGTGAGCATCCACGCTTTTGCCAACCTCTGGCCACAACAAGCAGGCTTCCCCCCGGCATGAGTTTTCCGCTGATCACCGACCCGCTGTTTTACGCGGTGTCCGTCCCGGCCGTGTTGCTGCTGGGCATGAGCAAAAGCGGTTTTGGTGCGGGCTTTGGCTCGCTGGCGGTGCCCATGATGGCCGTGGCCGTGAGTGTGCCGCAAGCCGCGGCCATCCTCATGCCTTTGCTCTTGCTCATGGACCTCATGGGCGTGCGCGCCTACCGGCATGACTTTGACAAACAGCTGCTGAAGTTTTTGTTGCCTTCGGGCTTGCTGGGCATTGCGCTGGGGGCCTTGCTGTTCAAGGTGCTGCACCCCAACACCGTGGCCGGGCTGGTGGGGGCGTTCACCTTGCTGTTTTTGGCGCAGCGCTTGTTTTTCCCGCCCAAGGCCGACGCGCCGCCGCCTTCACGCTTGGCGGGCGCTTTGCTCACAGCCACCTCGGGCTTTACCAGCTTCATTGCCCACGCGGGCGGCCCGCCGGTGAGCGCGTATGTGATTCCCCTCAAGCTCAAGCCCGTGGTGTTTGCCGCCACCATGTCGTTTTTCTTCTTTTTTGTGAACCTGGCCAAGTGGGTGCCTTATGCCTGGCTCGGCCTGCTGGACTGGCGCAACCTGGCCACCTCGCTGGTGCTCACCCCCTTGGTGCCCATTGGGGTGTACAGCGGTGTGTTTTTAGCCCGGCGCATGCAGCCCACCTTGTTTTACAAATTGCTCTACCTGGGCATGTTCCTCAGCGGTGTGAAATTGCTCTGGGACGGGTTACATTGAGCGCATGAAAACCTTCCAAACCCTCGACGAATTTTTTCCTCTGGTTGGCCAGGAACTGGCCCTGAGCGACTGGCTCACCATCACGCAAGAGCAGGTCAACCAGTTTGCGCAGGCCACGGGCGACCACCAGTGGATCCACGTGGATGTGGCGCGTGCCAAAGCCGGTCCGTTTGGCGCGCCGATTGCGCACGGCTTTCTCACCTTGTCGCTGATCCCGAAGTTTTTTGAGGCGGCCTTCACCATCGTGGGCTCGCGCATGGGTGTGAACTACGGCTTGAACCGGGTGCGCTTCATGTCTCCGGTGCCGGTGGACAGCCGCTTGCGCGCACGCCTGACCTTGAAAGCTTGCGAGCCCATCGACAACCAAGGCGTGCAAATGGTTTGGGAGGTGAGCATTGAGCGCGAGGGCGGCACCAAGCCCGTGTGCGTGGCCGAGTCCATCGTGCGGCGCTACCCCTGAGCTTGGTCGCTCAAACCCCAAAGTTGTTTTGTCGCCAGGCCTCAAACACAGTCACGGCCACGGCGTTGGACAAGTTCAGGCTGCGTTGGCCTTCGCGCATGGGCAAACGCAAACTTTGCCCCGGGCCGAAGCTGGCGCGCACCGCGTCTGAAATGCCTTTGGTTTCCGAGCCAAACACCAAATAGTCGCCCGGCTGGAAGGCCACCTCAAACGGGCTGCGTGTGCCGCGCGTGGTCAGGGTGAAAAGGCGCTCGGGCGGGGGCTGCTGGGTGGCTAAAAACGTGGGCCAGTCGGCGTGGCGCTGCACATTGGCGTACTCGTGGTAGTCCAGGCCGGCGCGGCGCATGTGTTTGTCATCCATCGAAAACCCCAGGGGCTCGACCAGGTGCAGCCTGCAGCCGGTGTTGGCCGCCAGGCGAATGACGTTGCCCGTGTTGGGGGGGATTTCGGGCTCAACCAAAACAATGTGAAACATGCCCCCATTGTCCTGCAAGACACCAGCCGGTTCAGGCGTGCATGGGCGCAGGGGTGCGGGCCAGCACCAGGCAGGTCAGGTGGGCCACGCCCGCTTGCTGCACAGGCAGGGCCGCCGCGCGCAGCGAGGCGCCGCTGGTCATCACATCGTCGAGCAGCACCACACGCTTGCCCGCCAGGCTGGCTGCGGCGGTGGGTTCCAGCGCAAACGCCCCTGCTACATTGCGCAAACGCTGCTCGCGCGGCAGCTCGCTTTGGGCCTCGGTGTGGCGGATGCGCAGCAGGGTTTGGGCCTGCACTTTCTCAGGCGCCAACTGCCTGGCCAGCAGCAGCGACTGGTTGTAGCCCCGCTCTTTGAGGCGTTGGGTCGACAAGGGCATGGGCAGCAGCACCTCGGCCTCATCCAGCGCAGGCTCCACCCAGGGCGCGCTGCGCATCAGGCTGGCCAGCGAGGCAGCCAAGCCCGCCGATTGTCGAAATTTGAAGCGGCCCAGCACACCAGCCCAGGGGTAGGCGTAGTCCAGGCCGGCCAGGCAAGCCTGCCAGGGCGGGGGGTTGAGCAGGCAGTCCCCGCAGACCGGTGTGCCGGTGTTGAGCGGCAGCGCGCACAGGCGGCAACGTGGCTTGGGCCGGGCAAAGCGCGCCACACACGCCTCGCACAGCGCACGCGCTGGCCAGCTGCGACACACCTCGCATTGGCCGGGCAGTTTGAGCAGCGCGCTGAACATGGACTCAATATACTCGCGCCCAGCATGTCTGAACGTCCCCCCACCCTCGACCCTGTGGCCGCCGCCCGCTGGCTGGCCCGAACCCCCATCACCAGCCCCTGGCTGCACGAAGAGGTGGGCCGGCGCATGGCGCAGCGCCTGGGCTGGATTGTGGCCAAGCCCGCGAGCTGGCTGAGCTGGCACCCCGCGCTGGGCGGGCAAGAGGCCGAGGCCCTGGTGACGCAGCTTTACCCAGATGCACAACGTTTTAGGCAGCTAAGCCACGCCCACACTGCACAAGCTGCTCCTGAAAAGAGAGCAAACCCCTGGTGGAGCCCCAAGCGCTGGACCTCTGTAGTCCAGCCCTGGCCGCCAGCTGGCGTGGGCATGGTGTGGGCCAACATGGCTTTGCACCAGGCCAGCGACCCGCTGGCGCAGCTGGCCCATTGGCACAGCCGCTTGGCGGTGGACGGCTTTTTGATGTTTTCTTGCCTGGGGCCCGACACCCTCAAAGAACTGCGCGCGCTCTACACACAGCAGGGCTGGCCCGCCCCAGCCCATGAATTCACCGACATGCACGACTGGGGCGACATGCTGGTGCAAGCCGGCTTTGCCGAGCCGGTGATGGACATGGAGCGCATTGAGCTGACCTTTGCCACCCCCCAGCGGCTGCTGCAAGAGCTGCGCGAGCTCGGTCGCAACTGCCATGTGTCAAGGCCGGCAGGTTTGCGGGGGCGCGCCTGGCAGCAAACCCTCTTGCAAGGTTTACAAACCCTGGCCGAGCCTGCGCAGGGTGGTCAACTCAAGTTGACGTTTGAGATCGTGTATGGCCACGCGTACAAACCCCAACCCCGGCTCAAGGTGGCGTCTGAAACGTCGATCAGTCTGGAGGACATGCGCTCGCATTTGAAGGCGCCAGGCGGCCTCTCAGGGGTGGGGCAGGGCAGCAAGGCTGGGTCGGGAGAGGGTTAACCCGCGGATTTTGCCGGCTTTGGGGCTGGATTTCGCCGGTCGGCCTCATGCCCTGCGCTACAATCGAATGTTGCAAGTTGGATGTTTTGAGAGACAGTGCTCTCTCAGGCGGGCGATCTCCCGCAAGACAAGCAGCGGGTGAGGCTGCGGACAGATTTGAACTTTTGAGGCACACAAGAAGTGAAAACGATGAATTTGAACAAATTGTCTTCGCTGCTCCTGGCGGCAAGTGCATGGGCTGGTACCGCAGCCTTTACTGCGGCCCACGCCGTGAACGATTTGCCCGGCGGTCCTGCTGTCAACCAACTCAACCTGCACCCCGCAGTGACCAAAATTGCTGAAGAGCAGCAGTGGTTGCACTGGTTCATGCTCATCATTTGCACCGCCATTTTTGTGGCCGTGTTTGCCGTGATGTTCTATTCCATCTGGAAGCACCGCAAATCCAAAGGCGCTAAATCGGCCACCTTCCACGAGTCGGTATCGGTGGAAATCGCCTGGACCGTGGTGCCCTTCATCATCGTGATCTTGATGGCCCTGCCTGCCACCAAGGTGGTGGTGGCTCAAAAAGACACCTCCAACGCCGACCTGACCATCAAGGCCACCGGCTACCAGTGGAAGTGGGGCTACGACTACATCAAGGGCGAAGGTGAGGGCCTGGCCTTCATCTCCACCTTGGACAACAACCACCGCGAAATGTCCAACGCCGGCAAGCCCGAAGGCGACAACTACCTCCTGAAGGTGGACAACCCCCTGGTGGTGCCTGTGGGCAAGAAAGTGCGCGTGATCACCACCGCCAACGACGTGATCCACGCCTTCATGGTGCCGGCTTTTGGCATCAAGCAAGACGCCATCCCTGGTTTTGTGCGTGACACCTGGTTCCGCGCTGAGAAAACCGGCGACTTCTACGGCCAGTGCGCCGAGTTGTGCGGCAAAGAGCACGCCTACATGCCCATCCACGTGAAAGTCTTGTCTGCCGATGACTACAGCGCTTGGGTCGATGGCGAGAAGAAAAAAGCCGCTGCCAAAGCCGACGATCCAAACAAGGTTTGGGCCCTGGACGACATGGTCAAGCGTGGCGAGAAGGTCTACGCGGCCAACTGCGCAGCTTGCCACCAAGCCACTGGCAAGGGCGCTGGCCCCATCAAGGCGCTTGACGGTGCTGCCGTGGTGCTCGACGCCGACAAGAGCAAACAAATTGCTGTGCTGCTCAACGGCCAGGGCAACGGCTCCATGCCTGCCTGGAAACAACTCAGCGACACCGAAATTGCCGCTGTGATCACCTACACCAAGAACAACTGGTCCAACAAAACCGGTCAAGTGGTGCAGCCGTCTGACATCAAAGTTGCGCGCAAATAAGCCCGTCGTCACGAATCAAATTTAAGGAAACAATCATGAGTGCCGTTTTAGACCACCACGATCACGCCCACGACCATGACGACCACCACGCCCCCACAGGCTGGCGTCGTTGGGTCTTTGCGACCAACCACAAAGACATCGGTACGCTGTACCTGCTGTTCAGTTTTGCCATGTTGATGGTTGGCGGTGTGCTGGCCCTGTTGATTCGCGCCGAGCTGTTCCAGCCTGGCCTGCAACTGGTCAACCCCGAGCTGTTCAACCAGTTCACCACCATGCACGGTCTGATCATGGTGTTTGGCGCTATCATGCCGGCCTTTGTGGGCTTTGCAAACTGGATGATTCCGCTGCAAATTGGCGCCTCTGACATGGCCTTTGCCCGCATGAACAACTTCAGCTTCTGGCTGATGATTCCTGCAGCGTTGATGCTGGTGTCGAGCTTCTTCATGCCTGGCGGCGCGCCTGCTGCTGGCTGGACGCTGTACGCACCGCTGACCCTGCAGATGGGCCCCTCGATGGACGCTGGTATTTTTGCCATGCACATTCTGGGTGCGTCGTCCATCATGGGTTCGATCAACATCATCGTGACCATCCTCAACATGCGCGCCCCTGGCATGACGCTGATGAAGATGCCCATGTTCTGCTGGACCTGGTTGATCACCGCTTACCTGCTGATCGCTGTGATGCCCGTCTTGGCTGGTGCCATCACCATGACCCTGACCGACCGTCACTTCGGCACCACCTTCTTCAACCCCGCTGGCGGTGGTGACCCGGTGATGTACCAGCACATTTTCTGGTTCTTCGGCCACCCCGAGGTGTACATCATGATCTTGCCAGCCTTCGGCATCATCAGCCAGATCGTGCCGGCCTTTGCTCGCAAGCGTTTGTTCGGTTACGCCTCCATGGTGTATGCCACCGCGTCGATCGCGATTCTGTCCTTCATCGTGTGGGCGCACCAC
This sequence comes from Hylemonella sp. UBA6679, assembly GCA_002454975.1. Classification (GTDB taxonomy): domain Bacteria; phylum Pseudomonadota; class Gammaproteobacteria; order Burkholderiales; family Burkholderiaceae_C; genus Hylemonella. Next base: position 56,893 of record DKJZ01000028.1, on the reverse strand, counting down.
ATGTACGCCACCGGCATGCCCGTGACTGGCCAGCTCTTCTTCATGTACGCCACCATGCTGATCTCCGTGCCCACCGGCGTGAAGATTTTCAACTGGCTGGCCACCATGTGGCGCGGCTCCATGACCTTTGAGACCCCCATGTTGTTTGCTGTGGGCTTCATCTTCGTGTTCACCATGGGTGGCTTCACCGGCCTGATTTTGTCCATGGCCCCCATCGACATTCAGTTGCAAGACACCTACTACGTGGTGGCCCACTTCCACTATGTGTTGGTGGCTGGCTCCTTGTACGCCATGTTTGCTGGCTACTACTACTGGGCCCCCAAGTGGACCGGTGTGATGTACAGCGAGACACGCGGCAAGATCCACTTCTGGTGGTCGCTGATTGCCTTCAACGTGACCTTCTTCCCCATGCACTTCTTGGGTCTGGCCGGCATGCCCCGTCGCTACGCCGACTACCCCATGCAGTTCGCTGACTTCAACGCATTGGCTTCCGTGGGCGCGTTTGCCTTCGGTTTGGCTCAGGTGTACTTCTTTGTGTTCATCGTGCTGCCTGGCATGATGGGCAAAGGTGAAAAAGCGCCCCAGAAACCCTGGGAAGCCGCTGAAGGCCTGGAGTGGGAAGTTCCCTCGCCAGCACCTTTCCACACTTTTGAGAACCCACCCAAGCTCGACGCCACCGCAACCCGCGTGATTGGCTGATCCATGAACGCCGAACAAAAAAAGGCCAACCGTCGTCTCGGGCTCATTCTCGTGTCTGTGGCCGTGGTCTTTTTCGCAGGCTTCATGGCCAAAATGATTCTGTTGGGACATTGAGGCCATGAGCATTCGCCAGGAAAATGTCAAGATGGTGGGCAAGCTTGCGGTGGTTGCCGCGGGCATGTTTGCCTTCGGCTACGCGCTGGTGCCGCTTTACAAAGCCATTTGTGAAATGACCGGCATCAACATCCTGGCCTTGGGTGAGCGCGAGATCACCGGCAAGATCAACAAGACCTTGCCGGCCAACACGCAAGTGGATTACAGCCGCACCATCACCGTGGAATTTGATGCCAACGCCCGTGGGCCTTGGCGCTTCAAGCCCGCGCAGGTGGAGATGCAAGTGCACCCTGGCGAAATGTCCACGGTGCAGTACGAGTTTGAGAATGTGCAAGACCGCCGCATGTCGGCCCAGGCCATTCCCAGCTACGCACCTCGGCAGGCGGCTGCGCACTTCAACAAGCTGGAGTGCTTCTGCTTTAACCAATACACCCTCGAGCCCGGCGAGAAAAAAGTCTGGCCCGTGGTGTTTGTGATCGACCCGAAGTTGTCCAAAGACGTCAAGACCATCACCCTGTCCTACACCTTCTTTGAGGTGGGTTCTGGCACGCCGCCAGCGCCTGGCAGCAAAACGGTGTCGGTCGATGCGCAGGGCAAGGTCCAGGTGGGCGTGTGAGCAAGCCCTCCACAGCCGCGTCTTTGTGGTTCAGCGTCAAGGCGGTGGCTTGGTCGTTTTTAGGTATTCGGCGCAACAGCGAGTTTCAGGCGGACATGACCCGCATCAGCCCTTTTCACCTGATTTTGGTGGGGCTGGCAGGCGGTTTGTTGTTTGTGCTGGGTTTGATCGCGTTGGTCAATTGGGTGGTTTTGAAATAAGACCGGAGATCCGGTCAAGGCAAGCGAGACCGGGTGGCCGGCTCAGACAAGTTCAGTAATGGAGTAGACATGAGTTCAACAACACACGGTGGGACACCTTATTACTTTGTGCCCGGCCCATCGCGTCATCCTGCGATGGCCGCTTTTGGTTTGTTCTTTGTGATCCTGGGCGCTGGCCAGTGGATCAACGGCGCTGACTGGGGCAAGTACTCCTTGTTCTTTGGCCTGCTGTGGTGGCTCGGCGTGCTCTACCAATGGTTCCGTGATGCCATCACCGAGAGCGAAGGCGGCCAGTACGGTCACAAGATCGACCTGTCTTACCGCTGGAGCATGACCTGGTTCATCTTCTCTGAAGTGATGTTCTTCGGCGCGTTCTTCTCGGCGCTGTGGTGGGCCCGTGCCCACTCGGTGCCAGCACTGGGCAGCCTGGACAACGCGCTCTTGTGGCCCGATTTCAAAGCCGTGTGGCCCAGCCTGGCAGCCGGCGTGACAGCCTCGCCCGCAGGCATCATTGAGCCCTTCCAGACCATGACCCCGTTCTGGTTGCCCACCATCAACACCGCCTTGTTGTTGACCTCGGGTGTGACCCTGACGATTGCCCACCACGCCATGCAAGCTGGCGAGCGCAGCAAAACCATCAAGTTCATGTGGCTCACCGTGATTTTGGGCGTTGTGTTCTTGTTTGTGCAGGGCTACGAGTACGCCCACGCGTATGCTGACCTGAACCTCAAGCTCACCTCGGGTGTGTATGGCTCCACCTTCTACATGCTCACAGGCTTTCACGGTTTCCACGTGTTGGTGGGCATGCTGATGTTGCTCTTCATCACCCTGCGCCTGCAAAAAGGCCACTTCACCAAAGAGCGCCACTTCGGTTTTGAAGGCGCTGCCTGGTACTGGCACTTTGTGGACGTGGTGTGGTTGGGTCTGTACATCTTGGTGTACTGGCTCTAACACCTGCGCGTCACATGACAAAAGCCGCTTGCAGCGGCTTTTGTTTTTTCAGACCCTCGCAAGAGGGCAGAGGTTAGTGGTTCAGCGGCCAGCCGGAATGCCGGTGGGGTGGATGTAGCCAAGTTTCCAAGCCAACAAAATGCACAGAAACAGCACCACCGAGACGCTGATGCGAATGGTGAGTGCGCGGGCCATGTTGCCCGGGCCTTTGCTGCCCTTCATCATGATGAACAAGGCAAAGGCCAGGCTGGCCAGAATGGCCACAAAGGCCAGAGCGATCAGGTAAGTCATACGGAGAATTATCGCGTGAGTTCACAAGCCCGTTTTCTTCTCGTCACCGTGTTGGCCTTGGCCGGCATGGCGTTGACCGCCTCGCTGGGCCTGTGGCAACTCGATCGCGCGGCACAAAAAGAAGGCCTGGCCAGCGCCATTGCAGGCCGCTTGGCCGAGCCTGAGTTGGATGGCCTGAGCCTGCTGGCCCAAGGTGCTGTCCAGCCCGATGCCCAGGCCTTGCAGCACCGCCGCGTGCGTTTGCGCGGGCAGTGGCTCACCCAGCACAGCGTGTGGCTGGACAACCGGCAAATGGACGGCAAACCAGGCCTGTACCTGCTCACACCTTTGCTGCTGGCTGGCACCGAGCAAGCCGTGGTGGTGCAGCGCGGCTGGGTGCCACGTAATTTCGAAGACCGCACCCGCGTTCCCGAGGTGCCTACCGCCTCTGAAGAGGTGCAGCTTCAGGGGCGCATTGCCCTCTCACCGTCCAAGTTATACGAGCTCGGGCAAGGGCTGGGCGGCCTGATCCGTCAAAATATCGACTTGGCTGCTTTCAGTGCAGAGACCAAGGTGCCGCTGGCTGCTTTGACCGTGCTGCAAACCGACGCCTCGGATGCGGTGCTCAAACGCGACTGGCCCGTGATCAACGCGGGCGTCGACAAGCACCATGGCTACGCTTTTCAATGGTTCGGGCTGTGTGCCCTCATCGCAATACTTTATGTCTGGTTCCAAATTGTCCGACGCCAACGCCAAGCCTGAGTCTCCGCTGGACCTGACCGTGCACAGCCTGCCCTCGGCGCAAGCCCTGCCCAACCGCGGCATGGGCCGCTGGAAGATGCTGCTGGTGATGTTGGTGTGCGCGGCACCCGTCATTGCCTCGTACTTCACCTATTACGTCATTCGTCCCGAAGGCCGTCACAATTTTGGCGAGCTCATCAACCCGCAGCCCACCTTGCCCGACGTGCAGCTCACTGCTGTTGACGGCTCGCCCGTGAACCTGCGCAGCCTCAAAGGCCAATGGCTTTTGGTGGTGGTGGCTGGTGGGGCTTGCAACACCTTGTGCGAGCAGCAGCTTTACTTGCAGCGCCAGCTGCGCGAGGTCTTGGGCAAAGAAAAAGACCGCCTGGACCGCGTTTGGTTCATCACCGATGACGCGCCCGTGCCCGAGGCGCTCAAGCCCGGCTTGCAAGGTGCCACGGTGCTGCGCCTGCCGCCCGATGTGCTCAACGCCTTTTTGCAGCCCGCTGCTGGTCAAGCCTTGGCCGACCACCTGTATGTGGTGGACCCCATGGGCAACTGGATGATGCGTTTTCCGGCCAAGCTCGACCTGGCCAGCGCCAGCAAAGCCAAGCGTGACCTGGAGCGGGTGCTGCGCGCCTCCAAGTCGTGGGACCCAGCAGGGCGCTGACCATGAGCCTGCTGGACTGGACCCCTGTGTTCAAGGTCATGCTCGCTGGCTTGGTGCTGGCGATTTTTCCGCTGGCCTGGGTGTGGGTGCGCCAGCGCGCGCACGACCCCTCGCGCCGCCTGCACGCCCTGACCCTGCTCACCGTTTTTCTCACCTTCGACCTGATTGTGTTTGGCGCCTTCACCCGCCTGACCGATTCGGGCCTGGGCTGCCCCGACTGGCCGGGCTGCTACGGCAGCGCCACCCCCATCGGCGCGTTGAGCAACATCCAGGCAGCGCAAAGCGCCATGCCCACCGGCCCAGTGACGCTGTCCAAGGCCTGGATCGAGATGATCCACCGCTACTTGGCCACGGGTGTGGGCGCGCTGATTTTGGTCATTTGCGCCCTGAGTTGGTGGGCGCGGGCACGCGCGGCCAAGCAGGCCGTAGGCGCTGGCACCACGCCAGCGCTGGCGGGCATCTCGCCCTGGCTGGCAACTTTCACGCTGTTGTGGGTGTGTGTGCAAGGCGCTTTCGGGGCGCTCACCGTGACCATGAAGCTTTTTCCCGCCATCGTCACCCTGCATTTGCTGGGCGGCTTGACGCTGCTGGGCTTGCTCACCTGGCAGGCCGTGCAAGGTCGGCCAGTGGCAGCCGCTGGCCCCTTGCCTGCACCTGGGCGCGGCCTGCGCTCCGCGCTGCTGGCGTGCATGGCGCTGCTGGTGTTGCAAATCGCGTTGGGGGGGTGGGTGAGCACCAATTACGCGGTGTTGGCTTGCACCGAGTTTCCGATGTGCCAGTCGCGCTGGTGGCCTGAGATGAACTTTGCCCAGGGCTTCACCCTTTGGCGCGAGCTGGGCATGACGCCCCAGGGCTCGCCCATCAGCTTTGAGGCACTCACCGCCATCCACATGGTGCACCGCCTCATGGCGGTGGTGGTGGTGCTGGCACTGGGCGCCTTGGCTTGGCGCATGAAGCGCAGCAGCTGGCGCACCCAGGGCCGTTGGCTCAACCTGCTGGTGCTGCTGCAAATCATCACGGGCTTGAGCAACGTGGTGCTGGGCTGGCCTTTGTTGGCCGCTGTGCTGCACACCGGCGGGGCGGCGGCCTTGCTCGCGGTGATGGTCTGGGCCTTGGCGCAGTACCCGCGGCTGGTACAGTCACAGCCTGCGCCTGTGCAGCCTGTTGAGCGCAAGCCCGACAGCGCCGAGCGTGCGCCCCGTGCCCCCCTGACCTCTAACCTTTCCGCATGAGTGCCTCCAACCCAACCATGACCAGCTCGGTGTACCGGCAGTTTTACGACCTGACCAAGCCACGGGTGGTGCAGCTCATTGTGTTTTGTGCCCTCATTGGCATGGTGCTGGCTGTGCCGGGCGCGCCCAGCTGGGCCGATGTGCGCTTGGGCCTGCTGGCCTGCTTGGGCATTTGGCTGGTGGCCGGTGCGGCCGCTGCTTTCAACTGCCTGGTGGAAAAAGGCATCGATGCCAAGATGAAGCGCACCGCTTGGCGCCCCACGGCCAAAGGCCAGCTCAGCGACAAGCAAACCCTCATCTTTTCTGGTGCCCTGTGCACCTTGGGCTCGGTGCTGCTGTACGTGTGGGTCAACCCCCTGACCATGTGGCTGACCTTTGCCACCTTTGTGGGCTACGCCATCATTTACACCGTGATTTTGAAGCCCCTGACCCCGCAAAACATCGTGATCGGTGGGGCCTCGGGCGCCATGCCCCCGGTGCTGGGCTGGGCCGCCATGACGGGTGAGGTTGGCCCCGAGGCGCTGATTTTGTTCTTGATCATTTTCTTGTGGACGCCCCCGCATTTTTGGGCGCTGGCCCTGTACCGCGTGGAGGATTACCGCAAGTCGGGCCTGCCCATGCTGCCTGTCACCCACGGCAACGAGTTCACGCGGCTGCAAATCTTGCTCTACACCTTCATTTTGTTTGCGGCTTGCCTCATGCCTTTCATTTACGGCATGAGCGGCTGGCTCTACCTGCTGGTGGCCATCACTTTGAGCATTGGGTTTTGCTGGTATGCCTGGCGCTTGTGGCGCGATTACTCCGACGACTTGGCGCGCGCCACCTTCAAGTTTTCGCTCATCCACCTGAGCGTGCTGTTTGCCGCGTTTTTGCTCGACCACTACCTGGTGTGAGTCCGACCTCATGAACAAACGTCTTGCTCTTAAAAAAATAGCATCTTCCCTCGTATCGGCAAGGCTTGGGATGGTTTTGGGTGCTGCAAGCACAGCGGCTTTGCTGGGCTGCTCGGACGGCAAGGCCAAGTTTGCATCGGTCGACATCACCGGGGCCGATTACGCCAAAGACCTGGCCCTGACCGACCAGCTGGGCCAGGCCCGCACCCTCAAAGACTTTGCCGGCAAAGTGGTGGTGCTGTTCTTTGGCTACACCCAATGCCCTGATGTGTGCCCCACCACCCTGGCCGAGTTGGCTGAGGTGCGCAAGCTCTTGGGCGCGCAGGGTGAGCAGGTGCAGGGCGTGTTTGTCAGCCTGGACCCCGAGCGCGACACGCCCGAGGTCTTGAAGGCCTACATGGCCAACTTCGACCCCAGCTTTGTGGCCCTCACCGGCAGCCCCGAGCAGCTCGCGGCCGTGGCCAAAGACTACAAGGTGTATTACAAAAAAGTGGACGGCAAAACCCCCACCAGCTACACCCTGGACCACTCAGCGGCCAGCTACATCTACGACACCCAAGGCCGCTTGCGCCTGTACGCGCGCTACGGCGCAGGCGCTCCTGTGCTGGCGGCCGATATCAAGCTGCTGCTGGCCGGCAAGTGAACCTGCGGTGAGCAGGCTCACTCCACCTTGATGCGCTGATCGCGGATGACTTGGCCCAGCGTGGCGGTGTCGCGCTTCATGCGCAGGGCCAAGCCTTCAGGCCCAGTGCCCGCCACTTGCCAGCCTTGGGCAAACAGTTTTTGCCGCGTCTCGGGCTGGCGCGCGATCTCGCTGAGCAAGCCCCCTAGCTTGGCCACCAAGGCCGGCGGCATCTTGGCTGGGCCAGCCACGCCGTTCCAGATTTCCAGCTCGAAATTGGCCACGCCAGCTTGTGCCAGGCTGGGCACATCGGGCGCCAAGGTGCTGCGCCCACTGGATGTGACGCCCAGCAGCCGGACCTTGCCCGCGCGCGCCTGGGCCAGCGCCAAGCCTGGGGGCAACATGGAGAGCTCAATCTGCCCGCCCAGCATGGCCGTGACCACCTGCGGGTAGCCGGGGTAGGGCACATGCACGGCAGCCATGCCGGTTTTGGCCTTGAGCAGCTCCATCCCCAGGTGCCCCACCGTGCCCACACCTGGCGAGCCGTAACTCCAGCGCGTGCCAGCCTGGCGCGCAGCGTCTAAAAACGCCTGCTCGTTGGGCGGTTGGGTGCTGTTGGCCGGTGCAGCCAGCACCAGCGGCGCGGTGCCAATCAGGCTCAGGGGGGTGAGGTCGGTGGCTGGGTCGAAGGGGGTTTGCGGGTTGAGCAACTTGGCAATGGTCAGGTTGCCGTTGATCATCACGCCAAAGGTGTGCAGGTCGCTCGACTTGGCCACCGCATCAGCTGCAATGTTGCCCCCGGCCCCAGGCCGGTTGTCCACCACCACCGGCTGCCCCAAGGCCTTGCTCAGCGGCTCGGCCAAGGTGCGCGCCACCAAATCAGGCGAGGTGCCCGCCGGAAACCCCACCAGCAACTTGATGTGCTTGCTTGGCCAACTGTTGAGATCAAATTTGCTTTGAGCTTGTGCCTTCATTGATAAGCCAGCTATCAAAAGAGGAGCAAGCAGTGATGCCAAAGACAAACGACGTAGCGTCAATTGCGAGTGGGTGTGTTTTGGCATAAGCGGCATTGTGAAATAAAAAAGCCTCTGATGGCAGCATCAGAGGCTTTGGATGATGGGCTTGGATCAAGAAGCCCAGCGTTGTCGTTACGCGTAGGCCGCCAGCGCGGTTTTCATTTTCTTCATGGCCGCCACCTCAATTTGGCGGATGCGCTCGGCGCTCACGCCGTATTCAGCGGCGAGTTCATGCAGGGTCATGCCGCCCGAGCTGTCGTCGTTGACCTTGAGCCAGCGCTCTTCCACGATGCGGCGGCTGCGTGCGTCCAGCGCGTCAAGCGCGTGGGCCAGGCCGTCGCTGGCCATCACCTGGCGCTGGTGCGCCTCGATCATGGCGGTGGGCTCGTGGTTGGCGTCGCTCAGGTAAGCGATGGGGCCAAAGGCTTCTTCGCCCTCGTTGGGGGAGGGGTCCAGCAGCACGTCGCCCCCGCTCAAGCGGGTTTCCATCTCAATGACGTCTTCGCGCTTGACCTTGAGCGTTTTGGCCATCTGGTCGATTTCGGCGTCGCTCAGGGTGTCGCGGTGCGTGCTGCCGTCCAAAGCGTCGGCGTCGGCTTTGTAGCCCTGCTTCATGGAGCGCAGGTTGAAGAACAGCTTGCGCTGGGCCTTGGTGGTGGCCACCTTGACCATGCGCCAGTTCTTCAAGATGTACTCGTGAATCTCAGCCTTGATCCAGTGCAGCGCGTAGCTCACCAAGCGCACGCCCTGGTCGGGGTCGAAACGCTTGACGGCCTTCATCAGGCCCACATTGCCTTCTTGAATCAAGTCGCCGTGGGGCAGGCCGTAGCCCAAGTATTGGCGCGACACCGACACCACCAGGCGCAGGTGCGACATCACCAGCTTACCGGCGGCTTCGACGTTTTGGTGCTCGCGAAACTCGCGGGCAAACTGTTGTTCTTCTTCCAGCGTGAGCATGGGCAAGCGGTTGGCCGCGCTGATGTACGCGTCCAGGTTGCCCAGCGGGGGCACCAGGGCCCAAGGGTTGGCCACGGTGAGGGCCGTGCCAGAAACTCCAGTTTGAATGTTCATACCAGAACTCCTTTCAATAAAGTGAATATTAGCACTCTATGACGAAGAGTGCTAAGAGATGCGCCTGCGGATGACCCAGCGCAACGCTTGGCGCCCAAAGCCTGCGCCAGCTCAAGCGCTACAGGGGCGTGGCATACTGAAAAACCCACCTCTTTTGCTTCAAACCATGTGCCTTGTGGCCTGGCATTGGCAACCCGACCATGCCCACCCCCTGACCCTGATCGCCAACCGCGACGAGTACTACGCGCGCCCAGCCGCCCCTCTGGCGCCCTGGGCGGGCAGCCCCATTTGGGCCGGGCGCGACCTGGAGGCTGGCGGCACTTGGCTGGGCGCTACCGCCTCCGGGCGTGTGGCTGTGGTCACCAATTACCGCGACATGGCCATGCAAGCCACCGGCCGCACCTCGCGCGGCGAGCTGGTGCAGCGCTTTTTAGAAAGCGACGCGCCAGCGCCAGACTTTGTGGCCGAGCTGCAAGCCCGCACCGCTGACTTCAACCCCTTCAATTTGCTGGTGTTTGATGGCTGGCAACTCCACGGCCTGGAGGCGCGGCTCGCGCATTCGCGCGCTGTGCGCTTGAGCCCAGGCGTGGGCGCGGTGTCCAACGCCGACTTTTTCACGCCCTGGCCCAAGCTCACCCGCCTGCGCGAGGGGCTGGCGGGGCTGCTCCCAACCGATCAAACCCCCGACCAAACTCTGTTGGACTTGCTGCTGCACGACGAGCCGGTGAGCGACGAGGCGCTGCCGCAAACCGGCTTGCCCATCGAGCGCGAGCGGGCCTTGTCGAGCGCCTTCATCCGCACGCCCGACTACGGCACGCGCGCGCGCAGCCTGGTGCGCCTGAGCGCAACGCAAATTGCCCTGACTGAAATTTCCCACGGCCCCCAAGGGGTGCTCGGGCAGGTGAAACACACGATTTTGCGCGCCTGAAATCTGCGTATACTGTACGTATGAACAGTATTTTTCTTGGGCCAAAGGCAGATGCGCTGGCCGGCCCCCTGCCTGATGGCCGCGCCTGGGGAACTAACCGGTGCACGGACCGGGGCACGGGCTGGGCCGCAGGCCAACTTGCCCTTGCGGTGGGTGAGCAGCCCGTTCGCTGGGAAGACTCAGGCCTGCCCTGGCCGGCTTTGCTGGGCAGCGTGCGCGCGGGCTTCCCCTCGCCTGCCGAAGACCTGGGCGAACAAACGGTGGACCTCACCCGCGAGCTCATCACCCACCCGCAAGCCACGTACCTGGTGCGCGCCCGCGGCCATTCCATGACCGGGGTGGGCATTTTTGACCGCGATTTGCTGGTGGTGAACCGCGCCCTCACGCCCCAGCGTGGGCAGGTGGTGCTGGCCGTGCTCGATGGTGAGTTCACCGTCAAAACCCTGGTGCAACATCAGGGCCGTGTGGCCTTGCGCGCGGCCAACCCGGGCTACCCTGTCATCTTGCCCAAAGACGCGCAAACCCTGGAAATCTGGGGCGTGGTCACCGCGGCCATCAAGCAGTTCAACTGAGCATCCGCATGCCTTTGCCACGCCGCCGCCGCACCGACTTCGAGGCCTTGCCGTTTGAAGACCCGGCGCACCTGCGCCCGTTTTTGGACGAGCTGCCCCAAGCCCCCGGTGTGTACGTGTTTCATGGCGAAGAGGGCGATTTGCCGCTCTACATTGGCAAAAGCATCAACCTGCGCCAACGCGTGCTCTCGCACCTGCGCACGGCTGACGAGGCGCGCATGCTGCGCCAAAGCCGGCGCATCAGCCACATCCGCACCGCTGGCGAGATCGGCGCTTTGCTGCTTGAGGCGGCCATGATCAAGCAGCAGCACCCGCTGTTCAACCAAAAACTGCGCCGCACCAAGCAGCTGTACTCGCTGCGTTTGCAAGACGGTGTGCCGCAAATCGTGCACGCCACCGACCTGAACTTTGCCCGCACGCCTGATTTGTACGGCCTGTACGCCAGCCGCCACGCGGCCATCGAAGGCCTGCGCGCGCTGGCCGAGGCGCAGCGCCTGTGCTGGGGCATGCTGGGCCTGGAAAAGCGCAAGGCCGGCTCGCCGTGTTTTCGCGCCATGCTCAAGCAGTGTGCGGGGGCGTGCTGCGGGGGCGAATCGCTGCAGGCGCACCAGCAGCGCCTGTTGGCGGCCCTGCAAGACCTGCGCGTGGTCTGCTGGCCCTACGCGGGCGCGGTGGGGCTGGTCGAGCGCGATGGCGATTTGGTGCAAATCCATGTGGTCAACCACTGGTGTTATTTGGGCAGCGCCGCCACGCGCGAGCAGGCCTTGGCGCTGGCAGCGCCTGAGCCCGGCTTTGATGCCGATGGCTACAAAATTTTGTGCAAACCCTTGCTCACCAGCGCGGTTGAAGTGATCGACCTGCACACCTGAGGCTCTATGCTTTTTTGCCTTCTAGCCCTTGTTGTATCGAAGGTGTGTGCTCTTAAAAAGTGAGCATTTACGCATGTATGCCCTGATCGATGGCAACAACTTTTACGTCTCGTGCGAGCGGGTGTTCCAGCCGCGCCTGATCGGCCAGCCGGTGGTGGTGCTGTCCAACAACGACGGCTGCGCGATTTCTCGCTCCAACGAGGCCAAAGCCCTGGGCATCAAGATGGGGGCGCCGTGGTTTGAGATTCGCGGTATGACGCGCACCCACGGGCTGCACGCGTTCTCGGCCAACTTCGCGCTGTACGGCGACATGTCGCAGCGCATGATGAGCCTGGCCGCCGAGCTGGGCCACCGCCAGGAAATTTACTCCAATCGACTTAAGTGCACCAGGCTACTGTTGCGTTTCCTTTGAGAAGGAAGTCGTTGACTGGTGTTGCGATTAACAGAGTAGGGCTGTTGCGTTTCATTGGCAGTGGCGACCATTGCCCGGAAGCCAAGTGGGCACCCGGGTGAGTATTTTGGAGCAAACCCACTAGGCGTTCGCACAACAAGTCCTCCACCGATTTCCATCCCAAACTCATCAACGATTTGCATTCAATTCGGCCACCTATTGCTGCCGTTCAACCTCCAGGACTCTATGACTGCTACGCAGCGGTTGCTGTCGGTCGCGGCCGTGACCTGAGTTCACGGTGCCTGGCACAAAGCTGTCATTGGCTCACCCAGCAGCGCGGCAGCATCGATGACCGGTATCGAGGGAGCTGCAGTCATGGTCTAGCACACGTCTCCCCATGAACGGGCACGACCCTACGCCTACCTGCGCGATGTCATGGCACGCCTGCCCATGCAGCCCGCCACCCAGATCGGCGAGCTGCTGCCATACCGCTGGCAGTCAGCCTGACAGCGCATATTCAGATACACGACCGCGCCCCGCAGTCAAGATGGGATCGCCGCGCGATTACGGGCGTCCTACAACCCTTAACTTAAGTCGGCCTACAGGCGAACAGTTGCCCCTCGGTCCCATGCCCCACGGCTGCATGGAATCCAAGTTCCATACCTAGGCAATTTTCTGACTTACGCTATGCGCCAAACCCAGGAAGATCGAGATCAGTGGAGCTTGATGCCGCTCCTTTCTACAGATGAAGTGCACCTGTGTCGCCATGCTGGTGTCTGAAATAGTTAACTTAACAAGGCGAGGATCCGGCCTGTAGGCTGTTTCCGCCACGACGCCTAGGCCCAGCCCCTCCGCCACCGCCTCTCGAACGGACTCGCGGCTGCCCATCTCCAGAGCCACCTGCACCTCGACGCCTCGCTCCTTTAGTTCTTGTTCAAACACGCGTCTGGTCGTCGATCCTTCCTCTCGGATGACGAACCTCTGACCCTGCAGATCACGCAGTTTGAGAGTGGCCCGTTGCGCGAGTGGGTGTTGGGTGTTGCCGAATATCACCAATCGCTGGGTACGGTAAGCCGCGCCAAATAGATCTGGGTGAGCGACGTGATTGAGCACCATGCCCACGTCTCCCTGGTAGTCAAGAATCTTTTCAGTGATGGTTCGCGAGTCGCCTACGCCAACAGCCACGTTGACCTGGGGGAACTGTTTCATGAACAGCTTCAACACGGGCAGCACGTTGTGCGGCCCGATGGCATGGATGACCAGTCGCCCTACGTATTGATTTTTCGCAGCAGCGAGCAGTGCGTGCGCATCTTCCTCGCCACTGAAGGTACGCCGGGTGTAGTCCAACAGAGTGCGTCCAAAGGACGTGAGTTCAAGCCGCCGCCCGCGCCGATGAAAAAGCTCCACGCCGAAGTCGACCTCCAGGCGCTGTATGTGTGAAGAAACAGTCGGTTGTTGAATAGCGAGCACTCTCGCGGCAGCGGTCATGCTGCCGGCTCGGGCCGTTGCGTCAAAGGCCTTCAAGGCTGCGAGGAGGCTGAGTCCAGACATTGATGTGATCTATGGGTGCCCTCATTTTTAGGGATGAAAGTTTCATATTCATGACATCTTGGTCACCCAGACTTGAGCTGTGCTTCCACTGAAGCTGTTTCTTCCAGAACCTCCTCTTTCCCGAGAGATACCTCTGACCACTTGAGTCCTGGTGTGCGTCTAGCGCACCACAACAAATGAAACCGAGCTATGAAAACTGCAATTCGCGAGAGCCATCTGAGCTTGCGGGGTATCACGGTGACCTATGCCGATGGTCACACAGCGCTTGCGCCCACCTCGCTGGAGGTACAGCATGGCGGGTTCCTTGTGCTGCTGGGCGCGTCGGGCGCGGGAAAGTCAACGCTGCTGCGCAGCATCAATGGCTTGGTTAGCCCCACAGACGGAGAGGTGTCGGTGGCCGATCTGCCGGGCGGCACCGTCTCAAAACGCAACCTTCTTGAGCATCGGCGCCACTGCGGCATGGTGTTCCAGCAGCACCACCTGATCGGGCGGCAAAGCGTGCTGGCCAATGTGTTGATGGGCAAGCTCGCCACCCGCGGATCTCTGGCGTCGTTGTGGCCTTGGAGCAAGGCTGACAAGCTGGAGGCGCTGGCGGCCATTGACCGCGTAGGCCTGCTTGAGAAAGCCCTAGCACGGGCAGACACCTTGTCTGGTGGGCAACAACAACGCATTGGCATTGCGCGTGCCTTGGTGCAAAAGCCCCGCCTGCTGCTGGCCGATGAGCCGGTGGCCAGCCTCGACCCGGCGACCGCGCAGAGTGTGTTGACCCTGCTTCACGACATCTGCAAGAAAGACCGACTCACGGCCATCGTGAGTCTGCATCAAGTCAACCTCGCGCGCATGTTCGCCGACCGCATTGTGGGCCTTCGCCAGGGCCAGGTGGTGTTCGACGGGACAGCAGCGCAGTTGACGGAAGAAGCCCAGTCTGCCCTGTACGCGAAGTCGTCACCTGCCAACATGGGCAGTCAATTTGATTCCCCCTCTCAATCCAAGGAGTTTTTACCGTGCTGAATCGTCGCCGTTTCCAATTTATCGCTGCCGTCACTTTGGCCGCCCTGTTGCCACTTGGCGCCCATGCCGAGGGCAAAAATCCTTCCAAGCTTCGCGTTGCACTGTTGCCGGACGAAAACGCCGCCACCATCATTCAGAACGCACAGCCTCTGAAGCGGTATCTGGAGCAGACCCTGAAGAAGGAAATAGAGATTACGGTGACTACGGACTACTCGTCGATGATTGAAGCCATGCGCTTTGGCCGCATCGAGGTGGCCTACTTTGGACCGTTCTCTTACGTACTGGCCAAGTCCAAGGCGCCCAACATTGAGCCTTTTGCCGTTGGCGTGGAGCGCGGCTCTCCGACCTACCAGTCGGTTCTCATTGCCACGGCGGGCGGCCCGGTCAAGACCCTGGCTGACGTTCGTGGAAAGCCTTTTGGCTTTGGCGATCAGGCTTCGACGTCCGGTCACCTTGTACCGCGCGCGCACTTGCTTAAAAACCACCAACTGAACGGCGAGACTGACTACCGCCCCGTTCACCTGGGCACGCACGATGCCGTGGCCCGAGCTGTTCAGGCAGGGCAGGTTCCCGCCGGCGCTCTGTCAAAAACCATTCTGAACAACCTCATCGCAAAGGGCATGGTGGATGCCAACAAGATTGTGCAACTTGAACTGTCAGCTCCCATTCCAAACTACCCCATCGCGATGCAGGGCAACCTCACGCCCGAGTTGAAAGCAGCCATCCGTGCAGCCTTTCTTGAGATGAAGGACGCCGAGATTCTCAAGTCATTCCGTATCGAGGCCTTTGCCGCTACTGATGACAAGGCCTACGACATTCTTCGCGACACAGCACAGATTCTCAAGCTTGATCTGGGACGCACGAAATGACATCGGTAGCCTTGGAATCCATCATTGCCATTGACGGACAGCGGCGACTCAGACGGCTGGGCGCAGCCTGCGTAGTCCTGCTCGTTTGCACGCTGGCATTGTTTGTCACCGGTTTCTTTGACGCGCAGCGTTTCATCGAAGGGGCTCCTGCCATTCAGCAGTTGGCCTCTGAGATGGTGCCGCCCAACTTCGCTCGCTGGGAGCAATGGGTCATTCCACTGCGCGACACCTTGGCCATGTCGATTGCGGGAACGGCCTTGACCGTTCTGGCGTCCTTACCACTCGCGTTGATTGCGGCGCCCAATACAGCGCCGAATAGGGTGGTGGGACGAATTGCCCGAACCATCCTGGCCGCATTTCGGTCTGTGCCTGAAATTATCCTGGGCATTCTGTTCGTCGCGGCCGTTGGTTTCGGCGCTCTGCCGGGTGTGCTGGCGTTGGCCCTGCATTCCACGGGCATGGTGGCCAAGTTCTACGCCGAAGCCATAGAGCACGTGGACCCGAAACCTCTGGAGGCCGCTAAGGCCGCGGGCGCAAGCCGGTTTCAGGTCATCACCCATGCTGTGTTACCGCAGGTTTTGCCCCAGTTGGCGGACATCACCATCTACCGATGGGAATATCACTTTCGCGCATCGGCAGTGATGGGCATCGTGGGTGCGGGCGGCATTGGCTTCGAACTCATGGCAGCTCTGCGCCTGATCAAGTACGACGAGGTCTCCGCCATTTTGCTGTCCATCCTCATATGCGTGCTCGTGGTCGACGGCATTGGGTCGGCGCTTCGCAAACATCTGAAATAGAAAGAGAGAGGAAGGTAATGATGCCGAAAATTGTGGTGACGCAGCCCATCCATGAAGAGGTACTGGCGCGTCTTATGCAGGTTGGTGAAGTGGTGATGAATCCCGGTCCTGAGCCGTGGAGCGAGGCCGAGCTCCACCGTCATCTGAAGGATGCCGACGCAATGATGGCTTTCATGCCTGACCGGGTAGATCAGCGAACCCTGTTGCACGCTCCCAGGCTCAAGACCATCGCTTGCGCCCTGAAGGGGTATGACAACTTTGACCTCAAGGCATGTGCGCAAGCCGGTGTCAGCGTGAGCTTCGTTCCTGACCTGCTCACAGAACCCACGGCAGAACTCGCCATTGGGCTGGCCATCGCCGCCGCGCGCCATGTGCTGGCAGGTGACGTCAGTGTTCGCAAGAGCTACGCAGGATGGCGTCCCCAGCTGTACGGAATGGGGTTGCACGGCTCGATAGTGGCGGTCGTCGGACTTGGCGCCGTTGGGCGGGCCATTGTGGACCGTCTCTGTGGCTTCGGGTGCGCTCAACTGCTGGGCGTGGACCCGCATGGTGATGACGAACGCCTGACCATGGTGAGCCTGGGTGAGGCCCTGTCGCAATCCGACTATGTCATTCTGGCCGTTCCGCTGCTGGACGTAACGCGTCACCTCGTCAATGACACCATGCTTGAAGGTGTTCGGCGGGGGCAGATCCTGGTCAACATTGGGCGAGGCTCGGTTGTGGACGAGGCTGCCGTGGCACGGGCGCTCAAGGACGAGCGCCTGGGTGCCTACGCCGCCGATGTGTACGAGATGGAAGACTGGCTGCTGGCAGACCGTCCACGCCAGATTCATCCGGAACTCTTGCAACACCCCTCCACGGTTTTCACACCCCACATTGGTTCGGCGGTGAAGAAGGTTCGCCGAGCCATCGAGTTGCAGGCTGCTGAAAATTTGCTCGTTGCGTTAAATGGTAATGAGCCGCTTGCACACTACGAGGCATCGCACTGAGCGGCTCATGTGGCAGCTTCGCACTGCTCGGTGCAGCCATGAGGTCACCACACCAGAGAATGCTTTTGGACGTTCTATGGTTCTGGCCGATCTAATTCTTTGAGAAGACCTTGGCTACGTGTTTCGGACCCGCGGGCCAACTGCGGATGCTCTTCGCAATGGTTCCGATAAGCCGTGCCGCCAAGTATCCGGGGTGGGATTCCCCCGGTTTCTCGGACGGTTTTCTGGGATCGTTGCCTACATCAACACCGACCGCAGCGGGTCGGGAGAACCAATTCATCCTTGGTGTGATCAGTTGCTCCTGCTACCTTGCCCGGCTCGCATCAATAGAGTGACCGGTCTGAGCAACAAAGCGGTCGCTTGAGACCCTGCTCGGCCAATGACCAGTTGCGCAACACGCGAACTTTCAGGCGTTAGGTTCGAGTGTCGGAGATCAGCCTGATGCACTTCTTGGGGAAAAATAGGTCAAGGACTGCACTTGGCCGATAGGAACACCAACACAGTTGCGCTGGCGCTAGCTTTCTTCGGCTACATCAGCGCTCATTGCTGTTGCCACTGCGCGATTAGGTGGTGGATTGGCGACGCGAATCAGTGGAGGTTTTGTTGTGCGAACGCATTGTGGATTTGCTGCAAAAACTCAACCCAGGCAGGTCGGCTCCGACCTGTCAATCTGCCGTTCCGTCTGACATCTTGACGACGCGCAAGGGCAGATGCGTTACTGGACGCTCGGCGTTGGCTGCTGAAAGGCTGTGTACCGCGTCGCCCACCGCCTTGTAGTCTCGCCAGAACCGCTCAAGTGCAGGCCCGCCTCCGGCCATTTGAACCGCGCGGATGAGGCCGGCGTGGGCTGCCACCATATGCGTGAGCTGGGCTTCCAGCCGCTTGATGTCCTGCCGGTAGCCTGCGGCCTGGTCTTGCAGACTGCCGGCGCCCCCACCTCCTGCGACGATTTTGCGTACTCCTTGCTGCTGTGCCTGGGCCGCAGCGATGAGCGCGCTTCTAGCCTCATTGCGCGTGAACGCTGAAGGGTTCTTCAACGTGCTGTGGCGCCGTGCCACCTCCCGCGCCGTGATGTCGATGTTGTCGGTGAGTAGCGTGTTGAGGATGTCGGCCAGCTCCTCGTTCTTGGGGTCTAAGAGCAGCCTCATTTGAAGATGTCCTCTTTCAGGGTGGAATGGTCGATGCCGTCTGCGAAGACGGATTGGTTCGGTTGGGCGTGAAGCGCAGCCGACACACCAGCAATCAGCCGCTCGGCATGGGCAATCTGGTTCTTGCGCCCCACGGTGGTGGCCGGCTTGCAACGAGCCGCGTCCCGCATCGCCACGAGCTTCGAGCGAAGGTCTTCAAGAGTCACCCGGTGCTCAGCGACCCCGCTGGCCGTAAAGTGCTTGCACTGGTCGAAGCACTTGAGGTGTCGAGTGCAGGGATTGACAGAGAAGCTGTTGGTGCAGAAACCGTACGGCGTGACGTGGAAGCCATCTGCGTTGGCCGCCAAGTAGATGAAGGCTGCTTCATCACCGCTCTCGTGCTGGATGCGCTTAAACGATTGCCCCAAATGGCTTTGCAGCGCCATACCACTGACGACCATCTTGCCCACCAATTCCTTGGCGCTTCCTGCGGGAAGGACCTTGGACGCTGCAGGCGGCAGTTTGACGAAGCTCAACTTCTCTGCGAGGTTGCGATGGTCATACTCGTAGCTCTGAGCGACGGTCCGTCGACCGAACTGGTGCGTAATGATGGTGTCAGGCACATTCTTACGGAACATCTCTGTGTTCATGAGATGCCGAAGACTGTGCGGCTTGATTGACATCAACTTCGACTCAGGCGACCGTCCGTACACACTGAACATCGACCGGCCTGCATGACGTCCTAGCGCGATGAGCATTCCCGGGTACAGCATCGGCTTGATTTCTGTGTCCTCTTGAAGGGGAAGCTGGAGCGGGTAAGTTCGTCCTGCCGTACTCCGCCCCAGGCTCAGAAATAGGCGGTCGCTGGTCCAAACTGGCCGCCCGGAGGAGGTACGAAAAATCCGGCAATCCGAGTCAGGAAATCGGCTGGGGTTCTGCTGTTGCAGGCGCAGCAGCTCTCGGACGGGGCCGACAATCTCTACCATCTCAGTGACCGTTGAGACCACAACATCTTCGAACATCGCGGGCACATGCTGGTGTGCCTCAACAAGCAGATTTGGGGCGCCGTCGATGTGCTTCTCGGCGTAATAGTGCAGTCGCAAGGAGCGTGAGACGCCGCCCACCGTTCCGGCCGGGCGGCCGGTGACTATGTCGAGGTGTTCATCCCAAACCAAGCAGTCGGCGGGTATCGTCAGCACCTCCTCGATTCGCAGTCCCGTGAACAGAGCCAGTTTCACGACACCGAAGCGAACTGCGTCCATGTAGGTCTGGGGCGTCTCCTGGAAGACGATTCGCGTCAGTTCAAGTAGCGCGGAAAGGTCCGGTAGCTTCTCGGCGTGCTGGCGTTCCTGCAGCGAGCCGAGCAACGCTGACGACTCCTTCCTTTTTAGCTCCGGGCGGACTGGGCAATGAACGGAGATGAGGTTCTCGTCGATGTACCTCGCGACCGTTGAGAAGTCGCGCGCCGGCTTGTCGGACCAGGCCTTAAGGCCCAAGACGGCGTCAAAGTTTTCACGTGAAAGCTCCCACGGCGGGCATCGAACCAGAGAGAAGAGGCGACGAGCAGCTCTGGCTATTTGTTGTGTGTCGCCGGTCGAGCGGCCGCTGCTGCAGTGCTCGACGATTAGGGCTTTGATGAAGTCCTGCACGTCTTCACCGAGCACCGCGCCTTCCGGCAATTGGCTGGGGTGCCATCCAGTTGAGGCCGCCATCGCTGTCAGGTCGCGCGACACCGCAAAGCCACAACTTCCAGGGACGTGGAGGTCATGGCTTTTGTTCAACTTGCGTAAGTCCCAGTCCGTGTTAGACGTGGCGGCGCCGTTGCTGTCGAGTTCGATGTGCCAGTCAAGTCCGTGCGATGAAGCGACACGACGCATCCGGTCGATGAAGCTCAGATAGGCCTGCGGCGGTGGCGTCAGTTGAGGCGAGAGGATGTGGATGGTCATCCGTGGTTCTTGGGTCGGTCATCAATCAGGGTTAACGCCTGCTGCGCCCCCGCCAGCGCGCGCGTGAGTTGCCGGTAGGCCGGCGTCTCATCGGAGATTCCCTGCTTTAGGTACAGGCGGACTTGGTCGCGCATCCCTTCGATAGCTTCGACGTGGGACTCCCGGTCTAGGGATGGCATGAACTTCGGACAGCCATAGCAAGACGTCACCGGGTTGTAGGCGCAGCTGCTCTGACCCGCTTTGCACAGTCCCACGCCAGCAACCAGCCGATACCCCACCACAGCGCCAATCTGCTGGTCCTCAGGAGCCAGCTGTATCTCGTCGGCTGAGACGAAACTGCCGGTCGATATGTCCAAGAGGCTGTTGTAGAGTTTCGACGCACCGAGCGCCGTGTTGATGAGCTCGGCTTGCTTGAAGCTTGCCCGGATGCGCTACCTCAAGGAGGTCCAGCAGCGTTGTTTTCGGCAGCGCACGAATGAAGCGGAAGCCACCGAGACGGGGGGCGCGCATCCTGCCCATGGCTGCCAGCATAGAAGCAGCTGCGGCCCACTCTGGGTTACTAGGCGCTAAGCGTTTGGCCAGCGATTGCACGAATGCTCTGACTACGCCCCACCGCTGAACATCAGTCGTGTTGTAGGCCGGGTCTGAGGTTGTCGTTAGATAGAACGACTCCACCATGAGCATCACGCCCTCAGCGTCCCGAGTGCTCATACCCTCGTCGAAGGCGTCGGCACCGAAGCGTTCGTCACAGTACCGATAAAAGCTGTCCAGATGCTGGAGGTACAGCTTTCGCGTGCTGGTCGCCTGAGAACTACTCGTGAGGCCTAGGGACCACGCCGTGGACCATAGTCTTGGCATGTGTCTCACGGGGTCAACGATGACATGTTCAGGAACTGCTTGAGTACGGACGAGCACTGGAGATAACGGTTGGGGATACCTCTACGTACAGAGCTTTCCCTCTAATTGAAATGCAACACTGGCCATGGTACCTCTTAATCGACGAATCGTTTGTGGCCCTGGACGGCATCCGGGGCGACTTGGTGGCGCGCGGCATGGACGTGCGCGAGAAAATTTTGCGCTGGACCGGCTTGCCCTGCTGCATCGGCATGGCCCCCACCAAAACCCTGGCCAAGCTGGCCAACCACGTGGCCAAAACCGCCGAGCGCAAGTCTGGCGTGTACCCCGCGCACTACGCGCAGGTGTGCAACTTTGCCGCGCTTTCGGCGGCGCAATTGCAAGACGTGTTTGAGCGCACCGAGGTGGGCGAGGTGTGGGGCATAGGCCCGCGCATCGCGCGCCAGTTGCAAGCCGCACAGGTCAGCACCGTGGTGCAGCTGCTGCGCATGGATTTGGCCACCATTCGGCGGCGCTGGTCGGTGGTGCTCGAGCGCACGGTGCGCGAGTTGCACGGCATGCCTTGCGTGGGGCTGGACGACGCACCAGCGGCCAAACAAACCATCGCCTGCACCCGCAGCTTTGGCCAGCCAGTGCGCGCGTGGCAAGACTTGCAAGAAGCGGTGAGCACCTTCACCAGCCGCGCTGCGGAAAAATTGCGCCAGCAGCACAGCGTGGCTGGCCAAGTGCTGGTGTTTGCGCGCAGCAGCCGCTTTCGTGCCGGGGCGTTTTACAGCGAGTCGGTGGTGCTGCCCTTGCCCCAAGCCACGGCTGACACCGCCACCTTGGTGCGCACCGCCTTGCAGGGCCTGCGCGGCATCTACCGCGAAGGGGTGGACTTCGCCAAAGCCGGCGTGATGCTGCTCGATGTGCAAGACGCGGGCGTGAGGCAGTTATCCCTGGGCCTGAGCGAGCAAGCAAGCACGCGTCAAAACCGCGTGGGCGCGGTGATGGACCAACTCAACCAGCGCTTTGGTCGCGGCACCCTGAGCCTGGGCAGCGCCGGCGTGGCGCTGGGTGTGGGGCAACCCTCGCCACAGGCAGGCCTACGCCCCTGGGCCATGAAACAAGAGCGCCGCACCCCGCGCTACACCTCGCGCATGGATGAGTTGTTACAGGTCAGGGTTTAGGCACGCGCCTAGGTGTGTGTTGACGTGCAGGCCAGGTTGCAGCGCAGGTCTTAGCGTACAGAGCTTGGGCGCAAGGCAGGCCCTGTAACACTCAAGCCACCAACATCCCGCGCTGCTCGATGAACTTCACCACCTCGTCCACGCCCGCGAGGGTTTTGAGGTTGGTCATCACGTAGGGTTTGAGGCCTTTGGGGCTTTGGCGCATGCGCTCGGTGTCGGCGGCCATCACGTCCAGGTTGGCGCCTACATGGGGGGCCAGGTCGGTTTTGTTGATGACAAACAGGTCGCTCTTGGTGATGCCGGGGCCGCCTTTGCGCGGGATTTTTTCGCCGGCAGCCACATCGATCACGTAAATGGTGAGGTCACTGAGCTCGGGGCTGAAGGTGGCGGCCAGGTTGTCGCCNNTGTCGTTGGTGATGGCCACCAAATCCCAGCGCTCGCGCATGGTTTTGCACAGCATCTCGAGCAAGGTGGTTTTGCCTGAGCCCACAGGCCCGCCGATGCCCACGCGCAGGGGCGGCAAAGTTTTGGTGCGCTTAGGGATGTGGTGCAGGCTCATGGTGGGCTAGAGGTTGGGGCTGGTAAAAGGGCTTAGGTTGCAGGGTGGGCAACGCTGAAAAACAAAGCCCATGGGCAGTTCATTGCAGGCAGTTGAGGGCAGATGAAGGCATCACGACCGAAACAAGCGCGAGTACTGGGTCTCGTGCTGCGCCGACAAAAGAGCCAGCATGGGCGAGAAAGCCTGCCAGTCCTCGCGTGGCAAGCCCAGGGCTTGTTCAACGGCAGCGGGAATGTCGTGGGTGAGTGCTGCCAAGATGCGCTGGCCTGCGCTTTGGCCCAGGGGCACGGCCTTGATGGCGGCTTGCACCATGTTCTCGGCCCAGCCAAAGGCGTAGGCCAGCAAGCCATCGCGCTCGCTGGCGTGGGTGGCCGAGACCGCCAAGGCAAAGGCCACCGGATAGGCGGGCGTGAGGGCGTCGCAGCACTGCAAATGCGCGGGGTCGATGCCGCGGTGGTTGTGCAACCACACCACCAAGGAGCGGCCCATTTGCACGGTTTGCAACCGCAGCTCGTGGGTTTCGCGGGTTTGCAGCAGCCAGTCGTTGAGGCTGTGCAGGGTGGGGGTGTCAGAGGCGCGCCAGGCTGCCATGGCGTGTGCCAGCACGGGCAAATCGGCACGCGCCAAGCTCAGGTGTAGCTGGTCGGTGAGCCACTGGGCGGCTTCTTGTTCTGTCGCAACACGCCCGCATGACACGGCAGCTTCCAGCCCTTCGGAGTAAGAAAAACCACCCACAGGCAAGGCTGGTGATGCCAGCCAGAGCAGCTGCAAAAAGCTCGACGAGCCTGTCTCAGTGGTCATGGTGACAGCCGGGGCCGTGGTCATGATGGTGTCCATGGTCGTGTGAGTGACCATCTGTGTGACCTTGTTTATGACCTTGTTTATGACCTTGTATATGACCGTGTGTGTGCGTGTTGTCGTGTGAATGGCCGTGATCGCTGTCTTGCGCATGTTCATTTCCATGCGCATGGCTGTGCCCGTGGTCATGCCCTTGCGCGTACGCCCCCGACTCGGGCTCAAAGGGTTCGTCCACCTCATGCACGATCAAATGCATGGCGCGCAGCATGTCGGCCAGCACATGGTCGGGCTCGATCTTGAGGTGGTCAGGCTGCAGTTCAATGGGCACGTGGCGGTTGCCCAAGTGGTAGGCCGCGCGCGTCAAATCGAAGGGGCTGCCGTGGCTCGTACACGCGGTGATGCGCAGCACTTTTTGCGGTGCGGCCAGCACGCGCACCAGCGAGCCGTCTTCGCCCACCAGCACATCGCCGCCGCGCACCACATGGCCACGTGGCAAAAACACACCCAGCTCGCGCCCGCTGCTGTCGGCGGCTGAGAAGCGGCTTTTTTGGCGCACGTCCCAATCCAGCTCAACGGTGGCAGCGCGTTTGACCAACACGCCAGCCAGGCCGCGCCCCCCGGGTAGGCATTTGGACAGGTGAATCATGGCGTTAGGGCTCTCCAACCAGACATGCTGGTTAAAACAAAAAGTAGCGCTGGGCCATGGGCAGGCTCACCGCAGGCTCGCAGGTCAACAGCACACCATCGGCATGCACCGCGTAGGTTTGCGCGTCCACCTCCATGTGCGGCGTGTAGGTGTTGCGCACCATGTGGCGTTTGCCCACGGTGCGGATGTTTTTCACAGCACTCAGGGTTTTGTGCAAACCAAAGCGCTCACCAATGCCAGCACTCAAACCGGCTTGCGACACAAAGGTCAGCGAGGTCTTGGCAATCGCGCCACCATACGCGCCAAACATGGGGCGGTAGTGCACCGGTTGTGGCGTAGGAATCGACGCATTGGGGTCGCCCATGGCGGCCATGGCGATGAAGCCACCCTTCAAAATCAGCGCGGGCTTGATGCCAAAAAACGCAGGCTTGAAGATCACCAGGTCGGCCCATTTGCCCACCTCGATGCTGCCCACCTCGTGGCTGATGCCGTGGGCAATCGCTGGGTTGATGGTGTACTTGGCCAAGTAGCGTTTGATGCGCGCGTTGTCGTTGCGGTCTTTGGCGGCCACCGGGTGGTCGCCCGCCTCGGGCGCGAGCCAGCCGCGCTGCTGTTTCATTTTGTGCGCGGTCTGCCAGGTGCGGATGATCACCTCGCCCACCCGGCCCATGGCTTGGCTGTCGGACGACATCATGCTGATGGCGCCCAGGTCGTGCAGCATGTCTTCGGCCGCGATGGTTTCTTTGCGGATGCGGCTCTCAGCAAACGCCAGGTCTTCGGCAATGGCCGGGTCGAGGTGGTGGCACACCATGAGCATGTCCACGTGCTCATCGAGCGTGTTGACCGTGTAGGGCCGCGTGGGGTTGGTGGACGATGGCAGCACATTGGCCTGGCCCACCACTTTCAAAATATCTGGCGCGTGACCGCCGCCCGCACCTTCGGTGTGGAAGGTGTGGATGGTGCGGCCTTTGAAGGCAGCCACGGTGTCTTCCACAAAACCCGACTCGTTGAGCGTGTCGGTGTGGATGGCCACTTGCGTGTCGGTGGCCTCGGCCACGTTGAGGCAGTTGTCGATGGCCGCAGGCGTGGTGCCCCAGTCTTCGTGCAGCTTCATGCCGATGGCGCCAGCGTTGATTTGCTCATGCAGCGCATCGGGCAGGCTGGCGTTGCCCTTGCCCAAAAAGCCCAGGTTCATGGGAAACGCATCGGCCGCTTGCAGCATGCGCTCGATGTTCCAGGCGCCGGGCGTGCAGGTGGTGGCAAAGGTGCCGGTGGCTGGGCCGGTGCCGCCACCGAGCATGGTGGTGATGCCGCTGCACAGCGCTTCTTCAATTTGCTGAGGCGCGATGAAGTGGATGTGCGTGTCGATGCCGCCGGCGGTGACGATCATGCCCTCGCAGCTGATGATTTCGGTGCCTGGGCCAATGATGATGTCCACGCCGCTTTGCGTGTCGGGGTTGCCGGCTTTGCCAATGGCCGCAATGCGCCCGCCTTTGAGGCCAATGTCGGCCTTGATGATGCCCCAGTGGTCGGCAATCAGCGCGTTGGTCAGCACCGTGTCCATGGCGCCACCACCCTGTGGGCCGGAGCCTGTGCCATCTCGCGTGCGCTGGCTTTGTGCCATGCCGTCGCGGATGGTTTTGCCGCCACCGAACTTGACCTCTTCGCCATAGCCGACGGGGTGACCCGCGGCGTCTACACGGCCAAGGCCTGCGCGCAGCGTGAGGTCTTCTTCAACTTCCAAGATCAAATCGGTGTCGGCCAGGCGAACACGGTCACCCACGGTGGGGCCGAACATCTCGGCGTAAGCGCGTTTGTTGATGGTTGCCATGTCAGGCCTCTTTCATCATCGGGGGAGAGAACACGTCAGGCCTTGCCTTGTAACTTGCCTTGTGTCAGGCCACGAAAGCCGTACACCGCGCGCTCGCCCGCGTAGTCCACCAGCTCGACGGTGCGCTGCTGCCCAGGCTCAAAGCGCACGGCCGTGCCGCTGGCGATGTTCAGGCGCATGCCTTGTGCGGCCGTGCGGTCAAAACCCAAGGCCGCGTTGGTTTCTGCAAAGTGGTAGTGGGAGCCTACCTGGATGGGGCGGTCGCCGGTGTTTTTCACCACCAAGGTCAGGGTGCGCCTGCCGGGGTTGAGCACATGCTCGCCCTCGTCCACAAAAAGTTCGCCGGGAATCATGGCAGGCTCACTTGCGTTTGAACCAGATCAGCGCTGCGAGCGCGACCACAGCCACAAAGCCCAGCACGTCAGTGGCGTGCCAATGGGTGCCGCCCAGGCCGTGGCCATCATGTGCCAAAGTGCTTGTAGCCAGCATGGCAGCTGCAAGAGCTGCTATGGAATAAATAGCGTTTTTCATGGAAGCCTCAGACGATGGGTTGGTGAACGGTCACGAGCTTGGTGCCATCTGGGAAGGTGGCCTCCACCTGGATGTCGGGGATCATCTCGGGCACGCCAGGCATCACGTCTTGCGCTGAAAGAATGTGGCGGCCCTCGCCCATGAGCTCGGCCACGGTTTTACCGTCGCGCGCGCCTTCCATCACCGCAGCGCTGATGAGCGCGACGGCTTCGGGGTAATTGAGCTTGAGGCCACGTGCACGCCGCCGGTCGGCCAGCAAGGCGGCGGTGAAGATCAGCAGCTTGTCTTTTTCGCGGGGCGTGAGTTCCATGGCTTTGACAGTCGTGTCCAGAATTGGTCACAACTGTAAAGCAAGATAAATGCCAAACTTCAGCCGCCGTCGCTTTCTTGCATGCTGGTGCGGTTGCGAATGCGGTGAATCGTGGCGATGTCAACCACCCACACCATGCCGTCGCCAATTTGGCCGGTGGTGCAGGCGTCGATGATGGTGTTGCGGATTTCGTCAACCATGGCGTCTTCGGCCAACACGCACACCATCACCTTGGGGGTGTAGTCGGTGAGCTCTTCGGCCACGCTGCGTTTGCTGATGCCTGCTGGGGCGGTGAAGCCCTCGGCTTTGGTCATGGTCAGGCCCGGAAAGTTAGGGATGCGGCGCAGCGCTTCTCGCAACTTGGGCAGACGGTTGGGGCGCACGATGGCGCGGATTTCTTTCATCGCAGTCTCCTCAAGCTTCTTGCGGTTTTTCTTCGAACCAACGGTAGAGCACAGGCACCAGCAGCAGCGTCAGGCCCGTGGACGAGAACAGGCCACCAATCACCACCACCGCCAGCGGCCGGGTGACTTCGGAGCCCGGTCCGTTGGAAAACAACATCGGAATCAGCGCCAGCAACGCCACCATGGCCGTCATCAACACCGGGCGGAAGCGGTGGGTGCAGCCCTCCAAAATGGCTTGGTCGGTGGGCATGCCTTGCTCGCGCATTTGACGGATGAAGCTCACCAGCACCACCCCGTTGAGCACCGCAATGCCCCACAGGTTGATGAAGCCCACCGCCGCAGGTACGCTCAAATACTCGCCGCTGATGGCCAGGGCCACCAGCCCGCCGATGGCCGCCAGCGGCAGCACCGTGATCACCAGGCCAGCGTAGCGCACCGAGGCAAACAGCATGTAGAGCAAAAAGAAAATCGCCGCGATGGTGATGGGGATGATGATGGCCAGCGTGGCCGTGGCGCGCTCGAGGTTTTCAAACTGACCGCCCCACACCACAAAGTAGCCCGTGGGCATGGGCACTTGGGCCTCAATGCGCGCCTTGGCCTCGGCCACAAAGCCACCCAGGTCACGCCCCTGCACGTTCAC
The DNA here is from genome assembly GCA_002454975.1 of Hylemonella sp. UBA6679. Classification (GTDB taxonomy): domain Bacteria; phylum Pseudomonadota; class Gammaproteobacteria; order Burkholderiales; family Burkholderiaceae_C; genus Hylemonella. The sequence continues at coordinate 29,005 of DKJZ01000028.1, read as the reverse complement.
GCCCACCACCAGGCGGCGCTTGCCACCTTCGCGGCTGATTTGCGCGGGCCCGTCGCCCAGGCTGATGGCTGCCACATCGCGCAGCGGCACGATGGCGCCATTGGGCGCGCGCAGCACCACCCCGGCAATCGCGTCGATGCTCGATCGGCTCACCTCGGGCAGGCGCACCACCAGGTCAAAGCGGCGCTCGCCCTCAAACACCTGCGTGGCCACCTTGCCTTGCACGGCGATTTCAATCAGGGCGTTGATGTCCTCCACATTCAGGCCGTAGCGCGCAATGGCCGAGCGGTCGATGCGAATGGTCATGTACTCCTGGCCGCTCACGCGCTCCACGCGCAAGTCGGTCGCACCTGGGGTGGCCATCAGCGCTGTGGCAATCGCGTCGCCCGTGCGGCGCAACTCATCGAGGTCGTCGCCAAAGAGCTTGACCGCCACTTGCGAACGCACGCCCGAGACCATCTCGTCCACACGCGCCGCAATCGGCTGGCTGATGGCAATCTCTACGCCAGGCAAGAACTTGAGCTTGTCGCGGATCTCGTTGGCGATGTCGTCTTGGGTGTAGCCCTCGCGCCAGGTGTCGCGCGGTTTGAGCGAGACGATGGGGTCAGACTCATGCGGCTGGCCAGGGTCTGAGGCCGATTCGCCACGCCCCAAACGCGAGACCACCGAGGACACTTCGGGCACGGTTTTGATGGCTTGCAAAGCCTGGGTCTCGAGCTTGATGGACTCGTCGAGCGAGATTTTTGGCACACGCACAATCACCGGCGTGATCGAGCCCTCTTGCATGGTTGGGATGAAGGCTGTGCCCAAAAACGGCACCAACGCAAAGCTGCCCGCCATGGCCAACAGGGCACCCAGCAGCACTTTTTTCGGGTGTGCCAGCGACCAGTGCAGCATGCGCAGGTAGGGCGTTTTCATTTTGCGCAAGAGCCAGGTGTCGTGCTCGGGGCCGCCCTTGAGGATGAAGCTGCACAGCATAGGGCTCATGGTGAAGCTCAGCACCAGCGAGATGGTCAGGGCAATGGCAATCGTCAGGGCCAGCGGGGCAAACATCTTGCCCTCCATGCCTTGCAAACTCAGCAGGGGCAAGAACACCAAAATGATGATGCCCACGCCGTACAGCACGGGCTTGCCCACCTCCGAGGCCGCCTCAAAAATCACACGGGCTTTGGCGCGGCCCTCGTTGGCCGGGTCACCTAGGCGGGCAAAGGCGTTTTCCACCACCACCACCGCGCCGTCCACCATCAAGCCAATGGCAATGGCCAGACCCCCCAGCGACATGAGGTTGGCACTCAGCCCGATACGGTTCATCACAAAAAACGTGAGCAGGGGCGTGAGCACCAAGGTGGCCACCACAATGATGCTCGAGCGCACATCGCCCAAGAACACAAACAAAATCACCACCACCAGCAAAATGCCCTCGGCCAGCACCTTGGCCACGGTTTTCATGGCGGTGTTGACCAACTCGGAGCGGTCGTAAAACGGCACGATCTGCAAGCCCTCGGGCAGCATCTGGCGGTTGTTGATGTCGGCCACGCGGGCCTTGATGCGCGTGACCACCTCGCGCGCGTTGCCGCCGCGAATCATCTGCACAATGCCGGCCACGGCTTCGGTTTGCCCGTCTTTGATGATGGCGCCTTGGCGCACCTCAGAGCCAAACGACACCTCGGCCACGTCTTTGACGTACACCGGCGTGCCCTGAAACTCTTTGAGCGCGATGTTGCCCACGTCTTGCAGCGAGGCAATCAGACCCACGCCGCGAATGAGGTACTGCTCCGACAAAGCCGGCAACGAGCCACCCGAGGAGTTGGCGTTGTTGCGCGCAATGGCGCTGTACACCTCTTGCACGCTCAGGCCAAAGTAGCGCAGCCGGTCGGGCTTGACCTTGACTTGGTATTGCCGCGCAAAGCCGCCTTGCGAGTTGATGTCGGCCACGCCGATGATGGAGCGCAGCATGGGGCGCACCACCCAGTCTTGCACCTCGCGGCGAAAGCGCAGTTCTTCTTCGCTCAGCGCTTTGAGTTTGCCGTCCGCACCGCGGTCGTCTTTTTTCTCCAGCGTGTATTGGTACACCTCGCCCAGGCCGGTAGATACCGCACCCAGCACCGGCGTGATGCCCGAGGGCATGCGCTGGGTCACTTCAATCAGGCGCTCGAGCACCAGCTGACGGGCAAAGTACACATCGGTTTTTTCGGTGAACACCAGCGTGACCAGCGACAAACCGTTGCGGTTGAGCGAACGCATTTCCACCAGGCCGGGCAGGCCGGTCATGGCGATTTCAATGGGTGCTGTGATGAAGCGCTCCACCTCGGTGGGCGGGCGGCCAGGGGCCTCGGTGGCCACCTGCACCTGCACATTGGTCACATCAGGAAAAGCATCCACCGACAGGCGTTTGACGGCCAGCACTCCCGCAACGAGCATGACAAGGCACAGCACCGCTACCAACACACGCTGGCGCAGCGACCAGCGGATCAGCCCTGCAATCATGTTTTGCTCCCGGGCGCGGGTTTAGCGCTGGGGGCGGGCGCTGCGTTGGTCAGCAGGCGTTGGTTGCGGTCGTTATTGAGGTGAAACGCGCCTTGCACCACCACGGTCTCGCCAGGGTTGACGCCTTTGAGCACGGGGCGCTGTTTGTTGACAGCCGCACCAAGCTCCACCGCGGTGAGGCGGTAAGTGCCGGGGCTGAGCTGCACAAACACATGGTCGCGGTCGTTTTCACGCACCACCGCGCCCTCTGGCACCACAGCCATGTCTTTGGGCGCACCGGCAATGCGCAAGGTGGCCAGCATTTGTGGCTTGAGCTCGCGGTTGGGGTTGTCGAGCTGGGTGCGTATGGCCACGGTGCGGGTTTCGGGCTGGATGGTGTCGCTCACAAACACCACTTTGCCGCTGAGCTGCTGCTCAATGGCCGGCACGATGATTTCCACGGTTTGACCGCGTTGCACCGTGCGTGCGGCCTGCTCGGGCAGCGCGCCCACAATCCACACATTGGAGAGCTCGGCCACGGTAAAGAGCTGGTCGCCAGGCTGCACCACCTGGCCCTGGCTGACCTTGCGCTCAAGCACCACACCGGGCAGGCGCGCCGTCACATTGGCCTGTGGGTGCAAGCTGCCCTGGGTTTTGAGTTTGTCGACCGCCGAGGCCGGCAGGCCCATGATGAGCAGCTGGTCGTTGGCCGCGCGCAGCTCAGCCTTGGCAATCGAGAGCTCAGATTCGCGGCGCAGCAGCTCGGCCGAACCGATCACGTCGGCCTGGATCAATTGGCGCGCGCGGTCCACCGCACGCTCGGCCAGCGACTGGTTGGCCGCCGCCCGCAAGAACGCCAGCTGCGCGGTGGTGAGTTCGGGGCTGCTCACGTGCGCCAGGGTTTGCCCCGCGCTCACGGTGTCGCCCACCTCGGCCAGCACATCGGTCACACGCCCGGTGACCGAGGCACCGATGCGCGTAACCAAACGCTCGTTGGCCTCCACCCGGCCTGGGTGCTCTTGCATCACGGTGACCACGGTGGTCTTGACCTCGCCAGTTTGGTAGTTTTGCGCTTGCTCCGCAGCCACGGTGATGACCAGGGGGTCGTTGGCCACAGCAGATGCCGAGCCGCTGGTAGCCTCGCCAGGCTTGGCTGCATCGCCGCAGGCACCAAGCACAAGCAGGCAGGCCAAGGACAAAGCAGTGGTTTTGAACATGGGTGTCATCTTTAAGGTTGGGGGGTCAAAGCGGCGCGGCGTAACGGCCGGCCAAAAATTCAAGTTCAATGCGGGCGGCCTGCACTTCATAGCTGGCCACCAGCAAATCGGCACGCACCGAACGCAGCACGCGCTGGGCATCGAGCACGTCCAAAATGCCGCGTTCGCCAAAGCGGTAGGCGGCCTGGGCCACCCGCAGGGCAGCTTCGGATTCACGCACCGCGCCCTGGCTCAAGGCCTGCACTTTGAGGCGGGCCATCTCCAGCGATTTCCAGGCCAGCAAAATTTGCTGCTGCAGCTCCGCTTGGCGACCACTCAGGCGTGTGCGCTGGCGCTCCAGCTCCGAGCTGGCCTCGGCCATGGGGCCTTGGCGCTGGTCAAACAAGGGCACTTGCACGCTCAGGCCCAAGGTGCTGTGGGTGATTTCGGGTTCGCGCACCTGGTTGTAGCGCAGCTCCACGCCGGGCCAACGGCTGGCGCGCGCCGCGCGCACCTGCGCCCCCGCGCGGTCGAGCTCGGCTTGCAGGGCCTTGAGCTCGGGGTTGTCGGCCAGCGCCTGGGCCTGCAGCTGGGCTAGATCGTTCAGCGTCACCGGGTCGTTCAAGGAGGCGTCCAGCGTCCACTGCGCAGGGAGTTGGCCAGCTGCCAAGCGGTTGAGCGAGAGCAGCGACTGCTCAGCTTGCAAAGCCGCACTTTGCTGGCGCTGGCGCGCGCTGATGATCTCGGCATCGGCCTTGATGATTTCATAGCGTGCTGCCTCGCCGCTTTCCACCCGCAGGCGCACACGTTCGCGCACTTGCTCGAGCAGGGCCAGGGCCTCGGTGGCCGCGCCTGCCTCGGCACGGCGCAACAGGTATTCATAAGCGCGCAGCTGAACCTGGGCCACCAGCTCGTTGCGGGTGATGGCGGTTTGGTACAGCGCCCCAGCTTCGAATGCCTTGGCGCCTTCGACCCGCGCTTGGCGCAGGCTGTTGTTTTCAATCAGTTGCGACACGCCCATGCCTTGCACCCGCCCCGCAATGCTTGCGGGCAGCCGGGCTGTGTTGTGGCCGTCTTGCACCTCCAGCCGTGGGTTGGGCAAGGCCCCGGCAGTGATGACCGAAGCCGCTGCTGTGCTGCGCGCTTGTTGGGCCGCCAAAAAAGCCGGGTTGTTGGCCACCACTGCGCGGGTGAGCTCGCTCAGGCTCAGGCGCTGGCTTGGGGTGGCGCTGGCCACCACAGGCGAGCTGGGGGTGGCTGTTGCGCTTTGGCTGTGTGCCTCAGGGGCCACCAGCAGGCAAGCGGCCCAGGCCAGCACCAGCGTCTGACTGGCCGGGCTGGTGAGCCAGCCTGCCAAACCTGCACGTGCGCGGACTGGGGGGGAGGCGGGACGGCGCAAAGGCAGTTTCATTGGGGCGAGTGTGAGGAATAGAGACAAATTTATTCTCCCGAAAAGCCAAAAACCTTAGGCGGGCACGGTTGATGCTCGTGATCTGCATCATGTCTGAGCCCACTTTTGTCCAACCCGCCGCGCAAGCGTCTGCAGCCAGCACTGCCACGCAGCAGGTGGTCAAGGTCCGGCGCGACTACAACAGCTGGGTGGGCCGCGAAACTTTGGAGGACCACGCCCTGCGTTTTGCCCCCCAGCGCTCGCGCCGTTGGTCCACCTGGCAGGTGGCCAACACCGCGTTTGGGGCCGCGTCTTTTTTGGTGCTTGAGGCCGTGGGCGCCACGCTGCTGGTGCAGTACGGCTTTACCAACGCGGTGTGGGCGATTTTGGCCACCGGGCTCATCATTTTTCTGGCCGGTTTGCCCATCAGCGTGTATGCCGCACGCTTTGGTGTGGACATGGACTTGCTCACCCGCGGCGCGGGGTTTGGCTACATCGGCTCGACCATCACCTCGCTGATTTACGCGGCCTTCACGTTCATCTTTTTTGCACTGGAGGCCGCGGTGATGGCCTACGCGCTGGAGCTCGCGCTCAACATTCCGCCGGTGTGGGGCTACTTGGTTTGCGCGGTGGTGGTCATTCCGTTGGTGATGCATGGGGTCTCGGCCATCAGCCGTTTGCAGCTGTGGACGCAGCCGCTGTGGTTGGTGTTGTTGGTGTTGCCCTTTGCCACCGTGTTCATGCTCGATCCTGGTGCATTTTCTGGCGTTGTGCATTATGTTGGTGAAAAAAGCGGCCATGCAGGCTTTGATGTGCTCTCATTTGGTGCGGCCTTGACCGTGGGCGTGGCTTTGATGACGCAAATGGGCGAGCAGGTGGACTACCTGCGCTTCATGCCCGCGCGCACCGCGCACAACCGCCGGGCCTGGTGGGCGGGGGTGCTGATTGGCGGGCCGGGCTGGGTGCTGCTGGGGGTGCTCAAGATGCTGGGTGGCGCATTGCTGGCTTACCTGGCCATCCACCATGCGGTGCCGCCCGAGCGGGCGCTGGACCCCAACCAGATGTACCTGGCCGCTTACGAGTATGTGTTTGCCAATTACAACTGGGCGGTGGCGGCCACAGCCCTGTTTGTGGTGGTCTCGCAGCTCAAGATCAACGTCACCAACGCCTACGCCGGCTCGCTGGCCTGGAGCAATTTTTTCTCCCGACTCACGCACAGCCACCCCGGGCGGGTGGTGTGGGTGGTGTTCAACACGGCCATTGCGTTCATGCTCATGGAAATGAACGTGTTTGCCGCGCTGGGCGATGTGCTGGGCCTGTTTTCGAATGTGGCCATCGCTTGGATGATGGCGGTGGTGGCCGATTTGGTGATCAACAAACCCCTGGGGCTCTCGCCAGCGGGCATCGAGTTCAAGCGGGCTTACCTGTACGACATCAACCCGGTGGGCGTGGGGGCCATGGGGCTGGCCTCTGTGGCGTCGATGGCGGCTTACCTGGGCTGGATGGGGCCGATGGCCCAGGCGTTTTCGGCCATGATCGCCTGCGGCACAGCCTTGCTGGCCTCACCGCTGATTGCCGCCCTGACGGGTGGGCGCTACTACCTCGCGCGCCAGGCGCCGCCGGTTCATCCGTCCGAGGCGTTGATGAAGACCCAGTGCGTGATTTGTGAGCGCACCTACGAAGCCCCAGACATGGCGTTTTGCCCGGCCTACCAGGGCCGCATTTGCTCGCTGTGTTGCACCTTGGATGCGCGTTGCGGCGACCTGTGCAAACCGCACGCCACGGTGGCGCGCCAATGGCAGTCGGCGCTGCGTCGCCTCACACCGGCCAAATTTTGGCCAGTGCTCGATGCGGGCTTGGGGCACTTTGTGATGCTCATGCTGCTGGTGGTGCCTTTGCTGGGCGCGGTGTTTGGCGTGCTCTACCACCAGGAGGCCCGGGCGCTGGTGCCAGTGTTTGGCGAGGTGGATGAGGCAGCCCTGCAATCTGCCCAACAGGCCTTGAAGATGGGGTTTTTCAAGGCCTACATGGCCGTGTTGCTGCTCTCGGGGCTGGTGGTGTGGTGGGTGGTGCTGGCCAACAAAAGCCGTGAGGTGGCGCAAGAAGAATCCAACCGCCAAACCAGCTTGCTCATGCGCGAGATCAATCTGCACGAACAAACCGACCACGCCTTGCAAGCGGCCAAGGCCTTGGCCGAGCGTGCGCAGCACCAAGCCGAGCAGGCCAACCAGGCCAAGAGCCGTTACATCAGCGCCATCAGCCATGAGTTGCGCACGCCCCTCAACAGCATCTTGGGTTATGCCCAACTCATGGGTGAAGACCCGCAGGTGCCCCCACACCGCAAGCACGCGGTGCAGGTCATTCGCCGCGGCGGTGAGCATTTGCTGTCCTTGATTGAGGGCACGCTCGACATCGCTCGCATCGAGGCCGGCAAGCTCACCCTGGACACCCGCCCCATGGACTTTGCGGACGCCGTGCACGAGCTCGCCGCCATGTTCGAGCTGCAAGCTGCAGACAAAGGTCTGCGCTTTGTGTTTGAGGTGGTGGGCACGCTGCCAGCGTGGGTGCGCGCCGATGACAAACGTGTGCGCCAAATCCTCATCAACCTGCTGGGCAACGCCATCAAATTCACAGCGCATGGCCAGGTCACGTTGCGGGTGCGGCATGCGCGAGAAATGGCCTTCATCGACATTGCCGATACCGGGCCGGGCATGAGTGACCAGCAACTCGCGCAGGTGTTTGAACCCTTCACCCGGGGTGCCGCTGCCGGGCAGGGCAGTGGGGGTGCGGGCCTGGGTTTGACGATTGCCAAGATGCTCACCGACCTCATGGGCGGCTCGCTGCAGGTGCACAGCACGCCGGGCCAGGGCTCGGTGTTTCAGGTCAAGTTGTTCATGCCCGAGGTGCTTGGCGGCTCGGTGCCTCCGCGCCCGCTGACATTGCCCACGGGCGGGCGGCGCAGCTACACGGGGCCACGCCGCCATGTCTTGGTTGTGGACAACGAAGACGCCGACCGCGAGGTGCTCGCGCTCCTGCTGCAGCCCCTGGGCTTTGTGCTGCGCACGGCTGCCAGTGGCCACGACGCGCTGGATGTGCTGGCCGCAGGCTACCGCCCCGATGCGGTGTTCATGGACCTGGCCATGCCGGGCATTGATGGCTGGGAAACCATCCGCCGCCTGCGCGCCTTGCCGCGCATGCAAGACGTGCACGTGGCGGTGGTGTCGGCCAATGCCTTTGACAAGGCGCTGGACAACGATGTGGGCATCAGCCCGCAAGACTTCATCACCAAGCCGGTGCGCCACGCCGAGCTGCTGGACTGGCTCACGCAGCGCTTGAAGCTCAGCTGGGTGCAGCAAGAAGTCAGCGCAAGTGCTGCACCTTCTTTGCCGCAGCAGCCGGCTCACACACCGGGGTTGAACATGGCCAGTTTGGATGCCAGCGACACCGCCGAGCCGCTGGTGCCCGTGGTGTTGAGCCCCGAGGATGTGCGTGCTTTGCGCGAGGCCATCAGTTTGGGTTATTTGCGCGGCATCCTCAACCGCTTGGAGCGTTTGGTGCAAGCGCAACCGCAGGCCCAAGCGTGGGCAGCGCAAGTGGCGTCTTTGGCAAGACGCTATGAATTTGAGAGCATCAACGCCTTGTTGCTTGAGCCCTACATCACGATTTCTTCATGAACACAGACAGCTTTGACAGGCCTGGTGGCGAGGTGGTGCTGATCGTGGACGATGTGCCCGACAACCTCTCGGTGCTGCACGACGCGCTGGACGAATCGGGCTACTCGGTGCTGGTGGCTTTGAACGGCGAGTCAGCTTTGCAGCGCGCCCAGCAAGCCGTGCCCGATGTGATTTTGCTCGACGCCATGATGCCCGGCATGGATGGCTTTGAGGTGGCCCGCCGCCTCAAGGCCAACCCGGCCACAGCGCACATCCCCATTGTGTTCATGACGGGGCTGACCGAAACCGAACACCTCGAGGCCGCGCTGGCAGCCGGCGCGGTGGACTACGTGACCAAACCCATCAAGCCGCGCGAGGTGTTGGCCCGCATGGCGGTGCACACCCGCGCGGCCAAGGCAGCCCGCCAATCGGCGCAGCAGGTGCACCAAACGCGCAACGCCTTGGATGCCTTTGGTTACGCCAGCATCACGGTGCGGGTGCGTGACGGCCGGCTCCTTTGGCAAACCCCTTTGGCGCGTGAGCTGCTGCACCATTGGTTTGGCCCGCACAGCCAGCAAGTGCCCGAGCCCGTGCACGCTTGGCTGCTGGCACAGGCGCGTACCGCCCAGCCAGACGCAGGGCCAACCAGCCAAACCAGCCAGCCGAGTCAGCAGGGCCAGGCCAAGCCGTTCGGTGGCGCCAACGCCCCGGCTTACCCGCGTTTTCACCTCGACCAGGGCGCCCGCCGTTTGAGCTTTGACCTGCACCAGCAGGTGGGCGACAGCGAGGGTGGTGGCGATTGGCTCATCGTCATGCGTGAGGCGTCTGACGTGGCGGTCATCCACACCATGGGCTTGGCCTTCAAGCTCACGGCCCGCGAGGCCGAGGTGCTGTACTGGGTGGTCAAGGGCAAGATCAACCGCGACATCGCTGACATCTTGGGTGCGAGCCCCGCCACCGTCAAAAAACACCTCGAGCGTGTGTTTGCCAAGCTGGGGGTAGAAACGCGCACCTCGGCTGCGGCCATGGCCATCAACCGCATTCGGCAGTCGCACCCGTCGTTTGAGGCCTGAGCCGCCTTGCACGGTTTGATGGGCGCATCGTTTCATTATTTTTGAACCAGATCAACAATTCTGTTCAAAAAAGAAACCGGGTCCAGGCCTAAACTGCGGGCATGAACTCGCTCACACGCTACACAAGTCTGGCCATAGGCCTGCATTGGCTGCTGGCTGTGGCCTTGCTGGGCTCGTTCGCGGTGGGCACCTACATGACCGAGCTGCCTTTTTCGCCCCAGCGCCTCAAGCTCTACAACTGGCACAAATGGGCTGGCGTGGTGATTTTGGCGCTCTCGCTGCTGCGGCTTGTGTGGCGCCTCACGCACCGCCCCCCGGCCCTGCCAGCGGCTGTCACTTCAGTCATGCCAGCGTGGCAAACCCGGCTGCACCAGGCGGTGCACCTGGGCTTGTATGTTTTGTTTTTTGCCGTGCCGTTGGTGGGTTGGGCCTACAGTTCAGCAGCGGGTTTCCCGGTGGTGTTGTTTGGTGTGCTGCCCCTGCCCGATTTTGTGCCTGCGGACAAAGCCTTAGCGGCCTTGATCAAGCCCTGGCACCAAATCACAGCTTACGCCATGGCTTCTCTCGTGCTGTTGCATGTGGCGGGCGCCCTCAAGCACCATTGGATCGACCGCGACGGGCTGCTCAAACGCATGTCTTGGCGCGCCTGAATTTTTAAGAAAGTCATTGATGCCACAGATGTCTCTGCGCTTTGCGCCTGCTTTGCTGTTGACTTTGGGTCTCTTGGGCTCGGGGTTGGCACAAGCTCAAACCTCGCAAAAACTCATACCCGCCCAAAGCAGCCTGGTGTTTGTGAGCAAACAGCTCGGCGTGCCGGTGGAGGGGCAGTTCAAAAAGTTTGAGGCTGATGTAGCCATCAACCCGGCCAAACCGCAGGCCAGCCGCATTGTCATGCGTGTGGACATGAACTCGGCCAGCCTGGGCGCGCCCGAGGCCGATGTGGAGTTGCCCAAGCCGGTGTGGTTCAACGTGCCGAAATTTCCGCAAGCTGTGTTTGAGTCCACCACGGTGAACAACCTGGGTGGGGGTAAGTGGGAGGTGGCGGGCAAGCTCAGCATCAAGGGCATCAGCCGCGAGGTGGTGGTGCCGGTGGTGCTCACACAAACCGGCACGTCGCCCAATGTCGTCACCGTGGCACAAGGCAGCATGAGCCTCAAACGCCTGACCTACAAGATTGGCGAGAACGAGTGGGCCGACACCTCGATGGTGGCCGACGACGTGCAGGTCAAGTTCAAGCTCACGCTCTCGGGCGTGGGCAAGTTATGATTTTTTAACCAAGGAGTGAAGATGCGTTTTTCTCAAGTTGCCCTGGCTGCCGTTGCAGCCCTGACCCTGGCGGGCACTGCCCAGGCCCAGTCCGCCACCTACGCCATGGACCCCACCCACACCTTTGTGACCTTTGAAATCGGTCACTTCGGCACCTCCACCAACCGTGGTCGTTTCGACAAAAAAGAAGGCACGGTGCAGTTCGACCGCGCGGGCAAATCGGGCAAGGTGGCGCTCACCATCGACGCAGCTTCGGTCAACACCGGTACGGCCGCTTTTGACAAGCACCTGCAAAGCGCCGACCTGTTCAACGTGGCGCAGTTTCCCACGCTGCAGTTCAGTGCTGACAAGTTCAGCTTCAACGGCGACAAGGTGGCCGAGGTGGCGGGCAGCTTGACGCTCTTGGGCAAAACCCACCCGGTGGTGCTCAAGGCCACGCAGTTCAACTGCTTTGACCACCCCCGCCTCAAGCGCGAGGTGTGCGGCGGCGACTTTGAGACCACCATCGACCGCACCCAGTGGGGCATGAACTACGGCATCGACTGGGGCTTCCCGAAAAACGTGCGCCTGGTGGTGCAGGTTGAAGCCGTCAAGCAGTAAACATGCTTGAGCTCCAAGGCCTGGTGTTGCAGCTGCCCAGTGGGGTGGTGCGCCCGGCCTTGAGCGCAACCTTCAGCGCGGGTGTGAGCCTGGTGTGCGGTGACGAGGGCACGGGCAAAACCACGCTGCTGCGTGTGTTGGCCGATGCGTCTGTGCAGCGCGCCGCCGTGCTGGCCGGCAGCATCCTCGGCCTGGCGCCCAGCCAGGTGTTTTTGGTGGACCCCACAGACCGCAGCTTCGACCAGATGGGGGTGCGCGATTACTGGCAAGCCCAGGCGCAACGCTACCCCACGTGGCGTGAGGAGGTGCTGCACGACACCGCGCAAGCCCTGGACTTGGTGCCGCACATGGCCAAGTCGCTCTTCATGCTCTCCACCGGTGCGCGCCGCAAGGTGATGCTGGCCGCCTCCATCGCCAGTGGTGCGCCCCTGGTTTTGTGGGACCAGCCCTTTGCCTCCCTAGACCTGGCTTCGGTGCGGGCGCTGCACGGGGTGTTGCAGCAAGCCCAGGACCAAGACCAGCGCGCTTTTGTGCTGGCTGACTACGTCCCCCCCGAGGGCGTGAGCCTGCGCACCACGGTCAACCTGGATTGACATACGCCACCTGGCGTACATACAAAGCACGTCCCGATCTCCAGAATTGGTTTGTCCGTCAACAGGCGGCCTACTCAACCTCACTGGAGTTCACATGCAACGTCGCTTCACCCTCAAAGCCCTGGCCGCCGCCACGGCCCTGGCCTCTTTGGTCGCCATTCCCTCGTATGCAGCCGACACCATCAAGGTCGGCATCTTGCACAGCCTCTCGGGCACCATGGCCATTTCTGAGACCGTGCTCAAAGACACCGTGCTCATGGCAATTGACGAGATCAACGCCAAGGGCGGCGTGCTGGGCAAAAAGCTCGAGCCCGTGGTGGTCGACCCCGCATCCAACTGGCCTTTGTTTGCTGAAAAAACCAAGCAGTTGCTGGGCCAAGACAAGGTCTCGGTGATCTTCGGTTGCTGGACCTCGGTGTCGCGCAAATCGGTGTTGCCCGTGGTCGAAGAAATGAACGGCTTGCTGTTCTACCCTGTGCAGTACGAGGGCGAAGAGCTGTCTAAAAACGTGTTCTACACCGGTGCTGCGCCTAACCAGCAGGCCATTCCAGCTGTGGACTACCTGATGAGCAAAGACGGTGGCGGCGCCAAGCGTTGGGTGCTCTTGGGCACCGACTATGTGTACCCCCGCACCACCAACAAAATTTTGCGCGCCTACCTCAAGAGCAAGGGCGTGAAAGACAGCGACATTGACGAAAAATACACCCCCTTTGGCCACGCCGACTACCAAACCATCGTGGCTGACATCAAGAAGTTCTCGGCCGGTGGCAAAACCGCTGTGGTCTCCACCATCAATGGCGACTCCAATGTGCCTTTCTACAAAGAGCTGGGCAACGCCGGCTTGAAAGCCAAAGACGTGCCTGTGGTGGCCTTCTCGGTGGGTGAAGAAGAACTGCGCGGCGTGGACACCAAGCCGCTGGTGGGCCACCTGGCCGCCTGGAACTACTTCATGAGCCTGAAAAACCCGGCCAATGACGAGTTCACCAAAAAGTGGGCGGCTTATGCCAAGGCGAAAAACATCGCTGGCCACAAAGACAAGCCTTTGACCAACGACCCCATGGAAGCCACCTACATCGGCATCAACATGTGGAAGCAAGCGGTTGAAAAAGCCAAGACCACCGATGTGGACAAGGTCATTGCGGCCATGGCTGGCCAAACCTTCACTGCACCCAGCGGCATCGTGAGCAAGATGGACGAAAAGAACCACCACCTGCACAAGTCGGTGTTCATCGGTGAAGTCAAGGCCGACGGCCAGTTCAACGTGGTCTGGAAAACACCCGGCCCCGTCAAAGCCAAGCCTTGGAGCCCCTTCATCGAGGGCAATGCCTCCAAGCCTGACGAGCCTGTGAAGAAGTAAAGCACTTCAGTGGGATGGGGCTGCTGTGTGGCAGCCCCTGCTTTCAGCTCTGCCAGCAGGGCTGGGTCTCTTGCGAGCAACACCAGCCTGGTTGTTATGTTGAAAAGATTTTTGTTTCCTGTTGTTTTATTTGCTTCGTTTTTGATAGCAAACACCGCAAGCGCCTTATCGCCTGAGCAGGCAAAAGGCATGGCCATGGGCGAAGTGGATGCGCGCGTGGCGGCCATCAACCAAGCCGTGCTTGATGCCGATGAGCGTACGGTCTTGTTTTTACAGGCCTTGGCTGATGACGCGGTCAAGGTGGCTGGAAGCAGCTTCTTTGTGGTGAAAAACGGCCAAGCCACAGACCCGGTCACAGGCAGCCCCGTGAGCATGCCGGCCGCTGCCGAAGACGTCATCAACAACAACCGCATGCGCGGTGAGATCGACACCGCACTGGCTGCGGTGAAGTTGTTCAGCCCGGATGCTGCTTTGCGCCTGGCCGCGGTGAACGCCTTGCTCAAAGAGCCTGAGGCTTCGCGCCTGGCTTTGCTGGACAAAGCCTTGGCCAAAGAGAGCGACGCCACCATCAAAGCACGTTTGGAGTTGGCCCGTGCTGCGGCCATGCTCGGTAGCGAGGACAAAGCCCAGCGCTTGCGCGCTGCCTCCACACTGGCCCAGGCCAAAACACCCGACACCAAACGTTTGCTCTCCGACCGCTTGGCGGTGGAAGACCAAGCAGATGTGAAAACCCAGTTGGCCGCCTCGCTCAAAACCATTGAAGACGCGTTGGTGTGGGGCGAGCGTTTGGGCGCCGCGTTCTCGGGCATCAGCCTGGGCAGCATTTTGTTGCTGGCTGCTTTGGGCTTGGCCATCACCTACGGCTTGATGGGCGTGATCAACATGGCCCATGGCGAACTGATGATGATTGGCGCCTATGCCACCTATGTGATGCAAGGCCTGTTTCGCAGCTACTTGCCCGACTACTTCGATTGGTACCTGGTGGCCGCTGTGCCGCTGGCATTCATGAGTGCGGCCTTGGTGGGCGCGGCTTTGGAGCGCAGTGTGCTGCGGTTTTTGTACGGCCGCCCGCTGGAGACTTTGCTGGCCACCTGGGGCATCAGCCTGGTGCTCATGCAAGCGGTGCGCAGCATGTTTGGCGCGCAAAACGTGGGTGTGGAAAACCCCGCGTGGATGAGTGGCGGCGTGCAACTGCTCTCCAACCTCACGCTGCCCTACAACCGCTTGGTCATCATCGCGTTTGCGGCTGCCGTGCTGGTGGGCATGACGCTGATGATCAACAAAACACGCCTAGGTTTGTTTGTGCGAGGCGTGACGCAAAACCGCCCGATTGCCGCCTGCATGGGCGTGAACACCGCGCGCATCGACACCTATGCGTTTGCTTTGGGTTCGGGTATTGCCGGCTTGGCTGGTTGCGCTTTGAGCCAGGTGGGCAATGTGGGGCCAGACCTGGGCCAAAACTACATCGTCGACTCCTTCATGGTGGTGGTGCTGGGCGGTGTGGGGCAGTTGGCCGGCACGGTGTACGCCGCCATGGGCTTGGGCGTGCTCAACAAATTTCTTGAGGGCTGGACCGGTGCGGTGCTGGCCAAGATCACGGTGCTGGTGTTCATCATCATCTTCATTCAAAAACGTCCGCAGGGCATCTTCGCGATGAAGGGCCGCTCGGCGGAGGCATGACCATGAACCACGTTCAATTACCTGCGAGCGCGCCTTTGTTCACCTCACGTGGCTGGGTAGGTGTGCTCATCGCTGTGGCGGTGTTGTGCGGCTTGGCGCCTGTGCTCAACCTGTGGGTGCCTGCGGGCAGCGTCTTGCATTTGAGTGACTACGCGGTGGCCCTGTGCGGCCGCATCATGTGCTATGCCATTTGCGCCTTGGCCATGGATTTGATTTGGGGCTACACCGGCATTTTGAGTTTGGGCCACGGCATGTTTTTCGCCCTGGGTGGCTATGTGATGGGCATGTACCTCATGCGCCAAATCGGGCTGGACGGCAACTACAAAAGCAACCTGCCTGACTTCATGGTGTTCCTGGATTGGAAAACCTTGCCTTGGCATTGGACGCTCTCTGAGAGCTTCATCGCCACGCTTTTGTTGATTGTGTTGGTACCGGGTTTGGTGGCCTTTGTGTTTGGTTACTTTGCGTTTCGTTCACGCATCAAAGGGGTGTATTTCTCCATCATCACCCAGGCCATGACCTTTGCGGCCATGCTGCTGTTCTTTCGCAATGAAACTGGTTTTGGTGGCAACAATGGCTTTACCGATTTCAAGCGTATCTTGGACATCCCGATTGCCACACCGCAGATGCGCATGACCTTGTTCGTCATCACCGCACTCACCCTGATGCTGTGCCTGGTGCTGGCCCGTTGGCTGGTGGGCAGCAAATTTGGCCGAGTGCTCATGGCCATCCGCGATGCAGAAACGCGCGTCATGTTCTCGGGCTACAACCCGCTGGGCTACAAGCTCACCATTTGGACAATTTCTGCGGTGATGTGCGGCATTGCTGGGGCCTTGTATGTGCCGCAGGTGGGCATCATCAACCCCGGTGAAATGAGCCCTGCCAACTCCATCGAGATGGCGATCTGGGCGGCGGTGGGTGGGCGTGCCACGCTGATTGGCCCCATGGTGGGGGCGGTGGTGGTCAACGGTGCGAAGAGCTGGTTGACGGTGGCTTACCCCGAGTTTTGGTTGTACTTTTTAGGCGGCTTGTTCATTGTGGTCACGCTGTACCTGCCCGATGGCCTGGTGGGCCTGGTCAAGAAAATCAAAGGGAGCCGCGCATGACACCAGACTTGATGGAACAAGGCGCGCAGCGTTTGCGCGCCCGTCAAGAAGCGCAAGAGGTGCAGGCCAACACCGAGTCGGGTGGGCGTGCCGCGAGTTTTGGTCGCATCAGCACCGGCGAGGTGGATGTCACCCACGGCCGCATTTTGTATTTGGAAGATGTGAGCGTGAGCTTTGATGGTTTCAAGGCCATCAACAATTTGTCGCTTGACATCGCACCGGGCGAGCTGCGTTGCATCATCGGCCCCAATGGCGCTGGCAAAACCACGATGATGGACATCATCACGGGCAAAACCCGGCCCGACAGCGGCACGGTGTTTTTTGGCAGCACCATCAATTTGCTGCGCCACACCGAGGCGCAAATTGCGCAGCTGGGCATCGGCCGCAAGTTCCAAAAGCCCACGGTGTTTGAGCACCTGACCGTGTTTGAAAACCTGGAGCTCGCCCTGCGCACCCAGCCCAACGACCGCCAGGTGTGGCCCTCGATGCGCTTCAAACTCAACTCTGCGCAAAGCGACCGCTTGGCCGAGGTGCTGGTGACCATCCATTTGGCAGACAGTGTGCGCCGCTTGGCCGGCAATTTGAGCCATGGCCAAAAGCAGTGGCTCGAGATCGGCATGTTGCTCATGCAAGACCCGAAATTGCTGTTGCTCGATGAGCCGGTGGCGGGCATGACCGACGAAGAAACCGCACGCACTGCCGAGCTGTTTTTGTCACTCAAGGGCAAGCATTCCTTGATGGTGGTGGAGCACGACATGAGCTTCATCGACACCATTTCCGACATCGTCACCGTGCTGTGCGACGGCTCGGTGCTGGCCCAAGGCACATTGGACCAAGTGCAAAACAACGAGCGCGTGATCGAGGTTTACCTGGGCCGCTGAACACTTATGCTGAACGTCAACAACCTCCAACAGTATTACGGCGGCTCGCACATCTTGCGCGATGTGAGCCTCAAGGCCGAACTGGGCAAAGTCACCGTGGTGCTGGGCCGCAACGGCGTGGGCAAAACCACGCTGCTCAAATCCCTCATGGGTTTGGTGCCCATCAAGTCGGGCAGCATCGAATTCGATGGCCAAGACCTGAGCCGTGCCACCCCCTATGAGCGTGCACGTGCCGGCATGGGTTTTGTGCCGCAGGGCCGCGAAATTTTTGCGCGCTTGACCGTGGAAGAAAACCTGCGCATGGGCCTGGCTTACCGGCCAGCGAGCACGCCCATTCCCGCTGAGTTGTTTGAGCTGTTTCCGGTGCTCAAGCAAATGCTGCACCGCCGCGGTGGCGACCTCTCAGGGGGGCAACAGCAGCAACTCGCCATTGCGCGTGCCTTGGCCGCCAAGCCGAAAATTTTGATTTTGGACGAGCCCACCGAGGGCATCCAGCCCAGCATCATCAAAGACATCGGCCGGGTGATTCGCATGTTGGCCGACCGCGGCGACATGGCGATTTTGTTGGTGGAGCAGTACTACGACTTTGCCGAAGAGTTGGCCGATCACTACCTGGTGATGGAGCGCGGCGCGGTGGTGGCCCAAGGCCTGGGCAGTGAGATGCAGGCCCAAGGCGTGCGTCAGATGGTGGCCATTTAATACAACTGCGCGCGATGTTTGGCATCGGTGCAGCCACCAAGCGCGGCTACATCTTCCAAATGCGCGGCACCACCGGTTCGAGCTGCCACAGGTTTTGCCGCCAAACCGCGCGCGCAGCTTGCAAGAGCGCCATGGCGGGCTCCACCACATCGGCCAGCACGCGCAGCACCAGCACTTGAGGGTGAGGAGATGTGGCGCCTGCCACCAAGCCATCGGTCATGGGTGTGGCGTCAATCACTGCGCGCACGGCGTCGAGCGCAGCATCACGTCGCTCGCGAGCCATGTCACTGCCAGCGACAAAAAACAGAGCGGCGATGCAGCGTTTGCCATCCAAGCCCACGGGGCTGTTCATCAAGCGTTGGTCGGTGGCGCTGAGCTGGCCTTTTTCCAGCCAGACCCCGCGTACCTCCAGGTGCTGCGAAAACTCGCCCCTTTCAAAGGGCAGTTGCGCTTGGGGCAGCCCCAAGGCGGTGATGTCCCAGCCCATCATTTCTGCGCCTGGTGCCAGCTCAAACACCGCTTGGTTGCGGGCGATGCACCCGTTGTAGGCCAGGGCCTCCAGAGGCAGCCACTCCAATCTGGCCTTGGTCTCTAGGCGGGCGTGCACCTGTTGCACCGCCATCTCGCCCGTCGATCGGTAAAAGCGGGTGGCGCCTGGGGTGGTGATCAGCGCGTGCGTGCCAGCTTGCAGGTGCACGCGCACATCGAGCGTGTCGCCCCCCACCAGCCCGCTTGGGGGATGCACCAGCACGTTGTGGCAAATCTGCGGGCCTTCCGGGTACAAGCTTTGCAGCACGCGCAGCGGACCTTGGTGGCGGTGGTGCACCACCGTGTGCGGCGCTTCCAGCGTGGCCTTGCTGTGGGGCTGGTAATCAAGGGAGAGGGAGGCGTGCCAGGTCATGGTGCCCAAAGTGTAAGCAAGAGCTGTACCTGTGCTGCTTGCTGGCCAAAGCGGATCTGAACGGCTGAGTGCGGATCTGAGCGGCGCTGGGCATAAGCTGAGAAAATCTGTGTTTTCATCTCGTGCTTGCTGCAAGCCTCAGGTCGCCATGACGTACTCGGTCAAAGAAATTTTTTACACCTTGCAAGGCGAAGGCGCGCAATCGGGCCGTGCGGCGGTGTTCTGTCGTTTTGCCGGTTGCAATTTGTGGTCGGGCCGCGAGCAAGACCGCGCCAGTGCGGTGTGCAAGTTTTGCGACACCGACTTTGTGGGCACCGACGGCACAGGTGGCGGCAAGTTCGAGACCGCGCAAGACCTGGCCCAGGCCATTGCCAGCCATTGGCCCACCAGCGCAGCACAGGGCCAGTCGGGTCAGCGTTTTGTGGTGCTCACCGGTGGCGAGCCTTTGCTGCAGGTGGACGAGGCCTTGGTGGCGGCGTTGCACGCGCAAGGTTTTTTCATTGCTGTTGAAACCAACGGCACCCAGCCCGCGCCTGAAGGTTTGGATTGGGTGTGTGTGAGCCCCAAGGCCGATGCGCCCCTGGCCATCGAGCGTGGCAGCGAGCTCAAGCTCGTGTTCCCGCAAGACGGCGTGGACCCGGCGCGCTTTGCGGCCATGCCCTTCGCTCATTTTTACCTGCAGCCCATGGACGGGCCAGATCGCGCACGCAACACCGAGCTGGCCATTGCCTACTGCCAGGCCCACCCCCAGTGGCGCTTGGGCGTGCAGTCCCACAAGATGATTGGCATCCGCTGAAGGGCGCCTGCGGCTTGCTCGAAGCGATCGTTGACAATAGCGGCTTGATGCATTTGTTACTGCCAGGCGTTTGCCGCCTGGGTTCCCGCCATGTTTGAAATCAGCCAGCGCTTTTACTTCGACGCCGCCCACACCTTGCAACGCGAGATCGAGGCGCAGGGCAGCAAGCGCGTGCACGGCCACACCTACCACGCCGAGGTGTTCTTGCAGGGGCAGCCCGCTGGCAACGGCATGGTGCTGGACCTGGGGCTGGTGCGCCAAGCGCTGCAAGAGGTGCGCGAGCAACTCGACCACCATTTCCTCGACGAGGTGCCCGGTTTGGGCCCGGCCACGCTGGAAAACCTGTGCCTGTTCATTTGGTGCGCTTTGAAGCCGGGTTTGCCAAGTTTGAGCGCGGTCACCGTGGCGCGCCAATCCATAGGCGACCAGTGCACCTACCGCCCCTGAGGGCCGACTTCTGCACAACCTGGGGTTTGCGCGCGTGTGAAATGGCGCCGTCGTGCTACAGTGAGCGTCAACTTAAATTGACACCTGTGCCATGAAGCTGACCATTGCCACCCGAGAAAGCCGCCTTGCCCTGTGGCAAGCCGAGCACGTCAAAGCCCTGCTCGAGCAGCACGGCCACGAGGTCACCCTGCTGGGCATGACCACCCAAGGCGACCAAATTCTGGACCGCGCGCTGAGCAAAGTCGGCGGCAAGGGCCTGTTTGTCAAAGAGCTTGAGGTGGCCCTTGAAGAAGGCCGCGCCGACCTCGCCGTGCACTCGCTCAAAGACGTGCCCATGGAGCTGCCCCCCGGTTTTGAGCTGGCCTGCGTGATGGAGCGCGAAGACCCGCGCGACGCGCTGGTCTCCAACCATTTTGATTCCTTGCAGGCCTTGCCCAAAGGCGCGGTGGTGGGCACCTCGAGCCTGCGCCGCGTGGCTTTGCTGCGTGCAGAGCGGCCTGATTTGGTGATTGAGCCCCTGCGCGGCAACCTCGACACGCGTTTGCGCAAACTCGACGACGGCCACTACCAAGCCATCATTTTGGCCGCTGCGGGTTTGAAGCGCTTGGGCCTGGGCCAGCGCATTCGCGCCGTGTTCGAGCCTGGCACCATGTTGCCAGCGGCCGGGCAGGGCGCTTTGGGCATCGAGATTCGTTCTGACCGTGCTGACGTGGCCCAGGCCTTGTCGGTGCTGGTGCACCGCGGCACCTGGCTGCGTGTGGCTGCCGAGCGCGCGGTCAGCCGCGCCATGGGCGGCAGCTGCTCCATGCCACTGGCGGCTTACGCCACCTTGGAAGGCGAGCAACTCAGCATTTCTGCGGCCTGGGGTGACCCAGACGGCAAATTTGCACCGGTGCGCGTGCAAGCGCATGGCGCTGTGGGAAGCCTGCAAGAGGCCACCGCCTTGGGCGACGCTGTGGCCCGCGCCTTGCAAGACGGCGTCAAGGCCATCGGCGCCGAACTCAACGTTTTTTGAACGCCCGGTGTGGTGAGACCAGTTTTGGTCACCCGCCCGGCGCGTGAAGCCGCCACGTGGGTGCAAGCGCTGCAGGCCCAGGGCCTGCAGGCCCAAGCACTGCCGCTGATCGAGATCAACACCTTGCCGCATCACCCCGCGCTGTGGCAGGCCTGGACCGATGTGGCCCAGTACCAAGCGGTGATGCTGGTCAGCGCCAATGCCGTGGCTGGTTTTTTTGAAGCTCGCGCGTGCATGTACCCTGAGCGCACTGCGTCGTCTTTGCCGCCCTTGCCACCTTTGCCACCTTTACCGCTGGGCACGCGCTTTTGGGCCACGGGCCCGGGCACGGTGCGGGCTTTGTTGCAAGCCGGAGTGCGCCTGAGCGACATTGACGCGCCCAGCGCCGATGCCCCCAGCTACGACTCCGAGGCGCTGTGGGAGATCGTGCAAGCCAGCGTGCACCCTGGCTGCCGCGTGTTGATCGTGCGTGGCACCGACCCCCACCAGGCCCAGGCCGAAGGCGTGGGGCGCGATTGGCTCACCCGGGCCTTGCAGCAAGCCGGCGCACGCGTCGACACCGTGGCCAGCTATGCGCGCCACTGCCCAGTGTGGGGCAGTGAGCAACTGGCCGTGGCGCAAGCTGCCGATGCGGTGTGGCTTTTCAGCAGCAGCGAGGCCATTGCCAACCTGTGCCAACTCTTGCCGCACCACAGCTGGGCGGCCAGCCATGCTGTAGCCACGCACCCGCGCATTGCCCAAGCGGCCCAAAAAGCCGGCTTTGGTGTGGTGATCACGTCACAACCCGCACTCTCGCAGGTGATGCAAACGATAAAATCGTTGGCATGAGCACAGATTCCGCGCACGGACACCCCTCGCCCGGCGCAGCCAACGCCCCACCAGCCCCAAACGGTCCAGACGCTGCCCCTGCCGCAGCTCAGGCCCAGGCACATTCGCAGCAGCCAGCCGGTTCTCAGCCGGCTGCTGGCGAGGTGTCCAGCCCCGGCGACAACAAGCTCGCACCTGTGATGGTTTGGGTCTGGCGTGGCCTGGTGGCCGTGGCCTTGCTCAGCGGCCTGATGCTGTGGCAAAAGCTGGGCGACATTCAGGCCCAGCTGGCCCGCCAAAGTGCGGACACCGGCAGCCAAGCCAACGAAGCCCGCGCCATGGCCAAGCAGGCGCAAGAACTGTCACGCGAGACCGCCGCCAAGCTCGCGGTCTCGGATGCGCGCCTGAGCGAGGTTGCTTTGCAACGCACCCAGCTCGAGGAGCTGATGCAAAGCCTGTCGCGCTCGCGCGATGAAAACCTGGTGGTCGACATTGAGTCGGCCTTGCGCCTGGCCCAGCAACAAGCCCAGCTCACCGGCAGCATCGAGCCCCTGCTGGCCGCCCTCAAATCGGCTGAAACCCGCGTGACACGCACCGCCCAGCCGCGCCTGGTGCCAGTGCAGCGCGCGATTGCCAAAGACCTGGCCCGCATCAAAGCCACCACCATCTCGGATTTGCCCGCCTTGCTGGTCAAGCTCGACGAGCTCGCGCGCTTGGCCGACGAGGTTCCCCTGGCCAATGCGGTGGGGCAAGTCGCCCCCACGCAAGCAGCCCCACCTGCGTCCCAAAGCCTGGCGATTTTGCGTTGGTGGGAAGAGGGTTGGCAGCTCGTGGCCCAAGAGCTGCGCCGTTTGGTGCGTGTGAGCCGGGTTGAAACCCTGGACGCGGCCTTGCTCTCGCCCGAACAATCGTTTTTTGTGCGTGAAAACTTCAAGCTCAAGCTGCTCAATGCGCGCTTGGGGCTGCTGGCGCGTCAGCAAGACTCGGCCCGTGCCGACCTGGCTGCTGCCGCCCAGTCGCTGAGCCGCTACTTTGATGCTTCCTCGCGCAAAACCCAGGCCGCTGCGGCCTTGCTCACGCAAACCCAGGCGCAAATGAGCACCTTGCAGCTGCCCCCCATCGACGAGACCCTGGCCGCGCTGGCCACGGCCGCAGCCGGGCGCTAAGCACATGCGCGCCGCTTTGTGGTTTCTTGCCCTGTTTGGCGTGGCCGTGGCCGTGGCTTTGTTTGCTGGCAACAACCAAAGCACGGTGACCTTGTTTTGGCCGCCGCACCGGGTGGACGTGTCTTTGAACCTGGTGCTGCTCATCGCGGTGGGCGCTTTCTTGGTGGTGTGGTTGGCCATGCGCGCTTTGAGCGGCCTCATGGCTCTGCCCCAAGAGGCGCGGCGCTGGCGCATCCAGCATCAAGAGCGCACCATCCAGGCTGGCATGCTCGACGCCATGGCGCACCTGGCCGCTGGGCGCTTCATTCGGGCCCGCAAATCCGCCGAGCGGGTGCTGAGCCAAGAGCGTGCCTTGGCCAAGGTAGAACTGCTCGACGACGCGGCTTACCAGCGCCGCTCGCAACGCCTGCGGGTGATGCTGCATTTGTTGGCTGCAGACAGCGCCCACGCCCTGCAAGACCACGCCACCCGCGATGGCCATGCCAGCGAGGCCTTGGCCCTGGCTCAGGGCCGGGAGTTACAAGACATGCGCGAAGCCGTGCAACTCACCGCCACACGCTGGGCCTTGCAAGACCGCGACTTTCCCCTGGCCCAGCAGCGCTTTGACGAGCTGCCTCAAGGCGCGGCCCGGCGCACCATGGCTTTGCGTTTGCGCTTCAAGCTGGCGCGTTTTTCCAACCGCACATGGGTCGCTCTGGAGGTGGCACGTTTGCTGGGCAAACACCGCGCGTTTTCGCCTTCTGGCACCCAAAGCCTGTTGCGCAGCTTGGCCATTGAGTACATCCAGGCCGCGCACGACCCGGGTCAACTCAGCCAGAGCTGGTCGCGCCTGGACAACAACGAAAAAAACATGCCCGAGGTGGCCCTGGCGGCTGCGCGGCGTATGGTGCTTTTAAAGGGCGAGGCCACGTCTGCATTGATGTGGCTGCTACCTATTTGGGAGCAAATGACCGCCAACGCCACCGACATGTCGCCAGCAATGCGCGTGCAGCTCGTGGGGGTGTTGGA
Source organism: Hylemonella sp. UBA6679 (assembly GCA_002454975.1). Classification (GTDB taxonomy): domain Bacteria; phylum Pseudomonadota; class Gammaproteobacteria; order Burkholderiales; family Burkholderiaceae_C; genus Hylemonella. The sequence goes on along the minus strand of DKJZ01000028.1, from coordinate 4,905 downwards.
GCAGGCGTTTGCGATGCAAAGCCCCGGCCCCGACGCTGCCTGGTTGCGTCGCATCGAGCAGGCCCACATGCACAACCCGCGAGACGAGTTGCTGCAGTACCTCGCCGGTGTGGCGTGCTTGCACATGCAGCTGTGGGGCAAGGCGCAGCAACTCATTCAGCAAGCCACCACGCGCTTGCAAGACCCGGTGCTGTTACGCAGCGCCTGGTGTGCCTTGGCCCGTTTGGCCGAGCAGCGCGAAGACGCTGAAGCAGCCGCCAAAGCCTGGCGCCAAGCTGCGCAGGCATGAAAAAACGCGTGAGGGTGGCAACCCGTCACGCGTTGGTCTAAGCCTCAGAGGCTTAAGCTTGGCTGTCCATGGGCAGAGCCATCTGGCCCAGATCCCGTTTGGTTTCCACCAGCACCAGCGGGCCCTCATCCACCACCACCAGCGCAGGGCGCTCGCGGGGCACATGCACGGCCTTGGGTTCGGCGGCAATTGCGGCTTGCACCGCAGCCACTTTGTCGCTGTCAGAGTTCACCCACTCCAAACCAGAGCCCTGGGCCACGGCTTGCAGGTCGGTCAGGGGCAAGGTGTAAGACGCCACCTTGGGCAAACCAGCTGCCTGGGGGGCAGCAGACGGCTTCTGAGCGGCTTGGGTAACAGCGGCTGTAGCAACCACGGCAGGGGCGGCCTGCACGGGGGCTGGCGCTGCCACAGCCTCGGCCTTGGGAGCCAAAGGTGCTGACTCAGGGGCTGCGCCTTGGGCCATAGCTTGGGGAGCGGCTGAAACAGGGGCTGCATCGGGGGCTACATCGGGCGCTGCAACAGGCGCTGCAACAGGCGCTGAGGTTGGAGCTGGTGCTGCGGGGCTGGCAGGCGCAGCGGCTTGCATCACCTCGGGGCTGAAGTAAGAGCGCGCGGGGGCTTCTTGGCCTTGCTCGCTGCTGGCTTCGCTCAGCTGTGCGCCGGACTCGTTGCCCACAGCGGCGTCGCCCTCAGCTCGCTCACCACGTGGCCGACGGTCGCGGCCGTAGCGGTCGCGTGAGCGGCGTGCGCGTGGCTCGCCGTTTTCATCGCGTGGGGTCTGTGTGCCTTCGGGGCGGTTGGCGGCTTCGCCTTCGTCGGCCTGGGCCACCGACGCGGCGGGTGCCAGGGCTGCGCCGAGTTCGTCGGTGCGCAGCTCTGCGCTGTCCTCACGCGGGCCACGGCTGCGCTCACCGCGCGAGCGACCGTTGCGTGGGCCACGCTCGCGGCCTTCGTTGCGGTTGTCGTCGGTGCTCACCTCGCCTTCGGCGCCGGTGGCAGCTTGACCTTCGCGGTTGCGTTCACGCGGGGCACGTGCCTCGCCTTGGCGCTCGCGTGGTGCACGGCCTTCGCCATTGCGACCACGGCCACGGCCTTCGCGTTGGCCTTCTGCGCCTTCGGCGGTGTCGGCTGTTTGGCCTGCACCGGGGGCGTTGCGGTTGGGTTCACGGTTGGCGTCACGGCTGGTATCACGACCACCGTTGGCATCGCGGGAAGCATCGCGTCCACGTGCGCCCTGGCCATCACGGCCGCGGCCTTCACCGCGCTCGTTGCGCTCACCACGCTCGCCACGTTCACCACGGCCTCGGCGTTGGCCGTCACGGCCGCGGCCTTCGCCACGCTCACCACGGGCTTCACGGCCTTCGCGGGCTTTTTGCTCGTCTTTGCTTTCCACGGCGGGTGCCGCAGCGGGGGCGCTGTCGCCACCGAACAAACGCTTGAGCCAGCCAAAGAAGCCGCCCTGAGCGGCTGGCGCTGGCACGGCAGCTTTGGGCGCCGCAGGGGCGACCTCAGCCACAGGCTTGGGTGGGGCCACGGGCGCGGGTGCGTCGGGCAACACGCCTTTGATGACCGGGGTTTGCTTGTTGGTGGGCTCTTGCGAGCGGCGTGTGACAGCGGTGGGGTCTTCCACCTCTTCGGCCAAGCTGTAGCTTGCTTGCAGGTTGTCCAGACGCGGGTCGTCGTGCTTCAAGCGCTCCAGGCGGTAGTTGGGGGTTTCCAAGGTTTTGTTGGGCACCATCAACACGTTGATGCGCTGGCGCAGCTCGATCTTGGCGATCTCGGTGCGCTTCTCGTTCAACAAGAAGCTGGCCACTTCCACCGGCACTTGGCACAGCACGGAGGCCGTGTTGTCCTTTTGCGCTTCTTCTTGGATGATGCGCAAAATTTGCAGCGCGCTCGATTCGGTGTCGCGGATGTGGCCCGCACCGCCGCAACGTGGGCAGGGGATGGACGCACCTTCGGACAGGGCTGGGCGCAGGCGCTGGCGGCTCATTTCCATCAGGCCAAATTTGCTGATGGTGCCGAACTGCACGCGCGCACGGTCTTGACGCAGGGCATCGCGCAGACGGTTTTCCACCTCACGGCGGTTGCGCGACTCTTCCATGTCGATGAAGTCGATCACGATCAGGCCGCCCAAGTCACGCAGGCGCATCTGGCGGGCCACCTCGTCGGCAGCTTCCAGGTTGGTGCGGGTGGCGGTTTCTTCGATGTCGCCGCCTTTGATGGCGCGGGCCGAGTTCACGTCCACCGAGACCAACGCCTCGGTGTGGTCGATCACGATGGCGCCACCCGAAGGCAGGGTCACGGTGCGGGCGTAGGCCGACTCGATCTGGTGCTCAATTTGGAAACGCGAGAACAGTGGTGCGTCGTCGCGGTAACGCTTCACGCGCGCGGCATGCTCGGGCATGACGTGGGCCATGAACTGCTGAGCCTGCTCGTACACATCGTCGGTGTCGATCAGGATGTCGCCAATGTCGTTGTTGAAGTAGTCGCGGATGGCGCGAATCACCAGGCTCGATTCTTGGTAAATCAAGAAAGCGCCTTTGCCGGCTTTAGAGGCACCGTCAATCGCGTTCCACAGCTTGAGCAGGTAATTCAAGTCCCACTGCAACTCAGGGGCGCTGCGGCCAATGCCAGCGGTGCGCGCGATGATGGACATGCCACCCGGGTACTCGAGCTGGTCGAGCGCCTCTTTGAGTTCGGCACGGTCATCACCCTCGATGCGTCGGCTCACGCCACCGCCGCGGGGGTTGTTGGGCATGAGCACCACGTAGCGACCGGCCAGGCTGACAAAGGTGGTCAGGGCCGCGCCTTTGTTGCCACGCTCTTCTTTTTCCACCTGAACCAGCAGCTCCTGGCCTTCTTTGATGGCGTCTTGGATGCGGGCCTGGCTGACCGACACGCCCTGGGCGAAATACTGCCGCGAGATTTCTTTGAAGGGCAGAAAACCGTGGCGGTCTTCGCCGTAGTCCACAAAGCAAGCCTCCAGCGAGGGCTCCACGCGGGTGACCACGGCTTTGTAAATATTGCCTTTGCGCTGCTCGCGCCCTTCGATTTCGATTTCGTAGTCCAGCAGCTTTTGGCCGTCCACGATCGCCAAACGGCGCTCTTCCGCCTGGGTGGCGTTGATCAACATGCGTTTCATCGCATTTTCCTTTCAACAACAACAAGCCCTCTTGGGGCCAGAGATGCCGAAACTGACGCTAGAAACGAAAGGAACTGCCGGAGAGACGCGGGCTTAGGTCAGCCGCGGCATAGGCGCGTGGATGGGGGCGAGGGAGGCATGTTGTGGATGGGCAGCTCGACGGGGAGCTGCTGGCACCAGCGGGAAGGCCGGGGCCTGTTGCAGGCGACGCACGGGTGTCCCGCAAGCGCCCAAGGCGCTCAGACACAACAGCATCATGCACATCAACACAAACATATCGCTTTGATCCGCCCAGCAGCATCAAGCTGCCAAGCATGGGTATTCCGGTTCGGTGTTTCATGGCGTCGGTTCAACCGGCCGGTTCACGGGACTGCGCAAAAGTGCCTGCAGGCGGGTGAGGGTAGACGGTGGCATCGACCTTCCAGCGAAGCCTGGGTGCGCCAAGTGGACTAAACTCCAAATGAAACAACCCCTTACAGCACGTCGCTAGTGAAACACATTATAGGGGGCAATACCGCCCCCGTGGGAACAAATCAAGCCCCCCCTTCTGAGGCCAGCACCGGCTCCCCCGCGGTGCGCTGGGTCACGGTGGACGCTGAATCGGCCGGCCAGCGCCTGGACAACTTTTTGTTGCGCCAGCTCAAGGGTGTGCCCAAAACTCATGTTTACCGCATCATCCGCAGCGGTGAGGTGCGCTTGAACAAGGGCCGCGCCCAAGCCGAGTCTCGCTTGGAAGAGGGTGATGTGCTGCGCCTGCCACCGGTGCGTGTGTCAGACAAAGTTGACGTCAAGGCCGCTGCCATGGCCCAAGACACCCCGGCCAACCAAGCCCACCGCGCAGCCGCCCTGGGCATGAAGGTGCTGTTCGAAGACGAGGCCCTGATGGCCGTGGTCAAACCTGCGGGGGTGGCGGTGCATGGCGGTTCGGGCGTGAGCTTTGGTGTGATCGAGCAGCTGCGCATGGCCCGCCCGCAGGCCAAGTTTTTGGAGCTGGTGCACCGGCTCGACCGCGATACCAGCGGTATTTTGCTCATCGCCAAAAAACGCAGCGCCCTCAAAGCCCTGCAAGACCAGTTCCGTGAACGCGAAACCGGCAAAACCTACCTGGCCCTGGCCGTTGGCAACTGGCCCGCCAATAAAAAGGTGCTCGACAAGCCCCTGTTCAAGTTTGAAGACGAGGCCGTGGGCGGCGAGCGCCGCGTCAAGGTGGTCTCGCGCGATGACCCGGCCGGCATGAAGTCCATCACGCTGGTCAAGGTGCGGCAACGTTCAGCGCCCAGCACTAGCCCGGCGGCTCCGCCGCCCTTTTCTTTGCTGGAAGTCACCATCAAAACCGGGCGCACCCACCAGATTCGGGTGCACCTGGCTGCCGAGGGCATGCCCATTGCCGGCGACGACAAGTACGGCGTGTTTGAGCTCAACAAAGCCCTTGAAAAAACCCGGCCTGTGCCGCTCAAGCGCATGTTCCTGC
>DKJZ01000027.1 GCA_002454975.1 Hylemonella sp. UBA6679 | reverse complement strand
CAGGATGGGGCGCAGCCGCACTTTGGCTGCCATCAGCAAGGCCTCGTTGCGGCCCATGCCCGGCACCGTTTTGCCCTGCTCGTCGGTGTGCTCGGCGCGTGCGCGGATGGCAAAGTCCACCAGCAAAATCGCGTTTTTCGTGACCAGGCCCATGAGCATGACCACCCCGATGACCGAGAACATCGAGAGTGTTGAGCCAAACATCAGCAGGGCCAGCACCACGCCAATGAGGGTCAGGGGCAGGGCGGTCATGAGGGCCAGGGGCTGGAAGAAGCTCTTGAACTGGCTGGCCAAAATCATGTAGATGAAGATCACCGCCATGGCCAGGGCTGAGAGCGCGTAGCCAAACGACTCGCTCATATTTTTGGTGGAGCCACCAAACTGGTAGCTGTAGCCTGGGGGAAAGGTGATGCCGGCCAGGGCTTTTTTGATGTCAGCCGATACCTCGCCTGCCGAGCGGCCATAGACATTGGCGTTGATGGCCACCTCGCGGGTCAGGTCACGCCGGTTGATCTGGTTGGGGCCGGTGGCGGGCACCAGCTCAGCCACCTGGTTCAAGCGCACCAGACGCGTGCTGCCATCGGGGTTGCTCAGGGTGAAGGGCACGCGCTCTAGGTCTTGGGGGGTATTGCGCGCAGAAGGCGCAAGGCGCACATTGACGTCGTAAGTTTGGTCGTCAGGGGCACGCCAGTTGCCCACGTTTTGCCCAGCCACCAGCACCCGCAGCGACGCGGCGATGGCGTTCACATTCAGGCCCAGATCGTTGGCAACCTCGCGCTTGACGCGCACATCCAAGGTGGGTTTGTTGGCCTTGACGCTCGAGTCCAAGTCCACCAACCCAGGAAGGGGGCGGATGGTATCGAGCACCTGGCGGGCCAAACGCTCCAGTTCTTTGGTGTCAGAGCCTTTGAGCGAAAACTCCACCTGCTTGTTGCCGCCCACGCTGTCGAGCAGGCCCACGTGGGTGACTGTGATGCCCGGCACGGTGGTGAGGCGCTCGCGCAGCACGGCCGACATTTGGTCCACGTTGCGTTGACGGTCTTTGCGGTCGACCAGTCGCACATAGACACTGGCGTAAATTTTACCCTGGGCGTTGCCCGTGTTGATGGTGGAGACGGTGTATCGCACCTCGGGGAGTTCGTGCAGGATGTTTTCAACCTGCCGCGCTTTGGCCTCGGTGACCTCGATGGACGAACCCACCGGTGTGTAAAAGCTCACCGAGGTTTCAGAAAAATCCGCCTTGGGCACAAACTCTGTGCCCAGCAAGGGCACCATCAGCACACTCGAGACAAACACCGCAATCGCAATGAACACCGTGCTGAGTTTGTGGCGCAGCGACCAGCCCAGCAAGCGCTGGTAGACCACGGCCAGCTCGTCGGTGGCGTGTTCAAACCAGCCCGTGACGCGCCCGATGCTGCGGTCGTACAAGCTCTTGGTGCCGCCGGCCTTGGCGTGGATGCTCGGGTCGTGCCAAACGCTTGAGAGCATGGGGTCCAGCGTGAAGCTCACAAACATGGAGATCAACACAGCAGCCACGATGGTGATGCCGAACTCGTGGAAAAACTTACCGATGATGCCCGCCATGAACCCCACAGGCAAAAACACCGCCACGATGGAAAAGGTGGTGGCCAGCACCGCCAGGCCAATCTCTTGGGTGCCTTGCATGGAGGCGTCAAACGCGTTTTTGCCCATGTGCACGTGGCGCACGATGTTTTCGCGCACCACAATGGCATCGTCAATCAAGAGGCCCACACACAAACTCAGCGCCATGAGCGTGACCATGTTGATGGTGAACCCAAAGAGGTACATGAACAGGTACGTGCCAATCAGCGAGATGGGCAGCGTCAAGCCGGTGATGACGGTGGAGCGCCAGGAGTTGAGGAACAAAAACACAATCAGCACGGTGAGCACCGCGCCTTCAATCAGGGTGCGGCGCACGTTGTCCACGGCCACGCGAATGGGGCGTGAGCCATCGGTGACCTGCTCAAGGCGCACACCTGGGGGCAGCTGGGCTTTCATGCCCTCGATGGTTTTACGCAAGCCATCAATCACTTCAATGGTGTTTTCGTCTTGCGACTTTTGCACCGACAGCAGCAAGGTGCGTTGCCCGTTGTACAGCGCCAAGCTCTCAAGCTCTTGCGCGCCGTCGCTCACGGTGGCCACTTGGTCCAACCGAACCCCGGCAGACGACGGCCCCGAGGCTTTGCGCGCCACGATGATTTTGCCGAAGTCTTCAGGCCGCTGGATGCGCGCGTCAATTTGCACCACGCGCTCTTGCGTGAGGGTGCGGATGGCGCCCACGGGCAAGTTTTGGTTCTCGCTCCTCACCGCGTTGACCACTTGCTCGGCGCTCACACCATAGGCCTCCATGGCCTCGGGCTTGAGGTAGAGGTTGATCTCGCGCTTGGTGCCGCCCACCAGGCTGACCGAGCCCACGCCGCGCACGTTCTCCAGGCGCTTTTTGAGCACTTGGTCGGCCCAGTTGGTGAGCTCAACGGCCGAGAGCTTGTCGGGCCGTTCTTCGGTGAGCACCGCGAGCGACCATACGGCGCGCGCGGCCGGGTCAAAGCGCAGCACCCGTGGCTCTTTGACCTCGTCGCGCAACAAGGGTCGCAGGGTGCCAATTTTTTCGCGCACATCGTCGACACCTTTGCGCCCATCGATCTGCAACTGGAACTCCACCACCACCACCGACATGCCTTCGTAGCTGCGCGAGGTGAGGGCATTGATGCCGGCAATGGCATTGACACCCTCTTCAATTTTTTTGGTGACCTCGGTCTCCACAATCTCGGGTGAGGCACCGGGGTACTCGGTGGTGATCACCACCACCGGGAAGTCAATGTTGGGGAACTGATCCACCTGCAAGCGCTGGTAAGAAAACAGCCCCAAGACCACGATGGCCAGCATGACCATGGTGGCAAAGACGGGATTTTGAAGGCTGACGCGGGTGAACCACATGGCTTAACGCTTGCCCAAGCTCACCGTTGTGCCAGCGCGCAGGCTGCCAACTTCGGCACGGATGACCAAGCTGCCTTCTTCCAAGCCCGCCGCACCGGGGAGCAGGGTATAGGTCAGCCCCTCGCCATTGACCGTACCGCGCACGCCGGTTGTCACGGCTTGGTGCACCACCACGCCCTTGTCGATGGTTTGCACATAGGTTTGAGGCTTATCGGTGCGCACAGCATCGAGGGGCACAGCCAAACCGCTGGCTTGGCCCGTGGTCAGCTGCCCTTGGGCAAACAGACCTTGGCGCAAACCAGGCGCGGGTGCCACGCTGAGGTAGGTCAACACGCTGCGGCTGCCACTCAAGGTGCTGGGGTTGATGCGCACCACCTTGGCCGTCACGGCGTTGGGCGTGCCTTCGATATTGAGCTTGGCGGTTTGGCCCACACGCGCTAGCAAGGCATCGGCTGCGCTGAGCGTGGCTTCGAGTTCGAGCTGCTGCAAGTCGACAATCTCGATCACGCGTGCATCAATGGCCAAGCGTTCGCCGGGCTGAGCCAGTCGGGCCGAGACCACACCCGACAAAGGCGCGCGTAAGACGCCGTCATCGAGCGTTTTTTGCGCCAGGTCGACAGCGGCCACCGCGGCTTTGTAGCTGGCTTGCGCGCCCATGAGCGAGCTGCTGCTGCTCTCCAGGGCTGTGCGTGAGATGAAGCCTTGATCAACCAATGCTTTGTTGTTGTCGTACTGGCGCTGGGCAATGTCCACTTGCGACTGGGCGGTTTGCGCTTGTTCTTTGGCCTGGCGCAAACGCGCTTGAAATTCCGTGGGGTCGATGCGGCCCAGCACCTGTCCTTGCGCAACGGTGTCGCCTTCACGCACCGTCAGGCCTTGCAACTCGCCAGCCACACGCGCCTTGACCACCGCGCTGTTGATGGCCTTGAGCGAGCCCGAGATGGCCACACCTTCTTGCAGCGTGAGGGTTTGCACCTTCACCACATCTGAAGCGTTGAGCTCCAGGGGTTTGATGTCGGCTTGTTGGCTGCTGTTGAGAGCCGCTTGTTGCGCTTTGCGTGATGACAAAACTTTGGCCAAGCCCGCTGCCAGCAAGGCCACCACCACCAGGCCAGCGGCCCATTTGATCCAAGAGCGTTGCTTCATAAATCTTTCTTCGCAGACGCGGGCCGAACGCACAGCCCGTTAAGAAGGTTGTCGATTTGGGCATGCAGGTAATCCACCGGCTCGATGAGTCGGGCCGATGCCCCGTCGCGGCCCATGGAGTGTTGCCACGTGGCCAAAAACAACATGGGTGCGAGCAAGGTGTACACACCATGCTGCGGGTTGAGTTCACGAAACTCACCACGTGCCACACCTCGCGCCAAAATGCGCTGCAGCAGGGCCAAGCAAGGCTCGATCACCTCTTGGTGGTAGAACGCTGCCAGTTCAGGAAAGTTGCTGGCCTCGCTCATCATGAGCTTGCTCAAGCCCCCAGCTTTGGTGCCACCCACCCGGCTCCACCACTGCAACATGGTTTCTTTGACCATCTCGGCGGTGCTGCCCTCAAAGTTGTCGATTTCTGCGTTCCAGGCAGGAAAGCGCCCAGCCAAGTTGTCGCGCACCACCGCCTTGAACAGCTCCTCTTTGGTGGCAAAGTACAAAAACAAAGTGCCTTTGGACACGCCGGCCAGCCGCCCAACCTCTTCGACGCGGGTGGCTGCAAAGCCCTTTTCCACAAACAGGGTCAGCGCAGCATCAAGCAGCTCGCCGGGGCGTGCGTCTTTGCGCCGCTCACGTTTGGGGGCGGCGTGCGTGTCGTCGGGGCAGGTGGTGGCGGGGCTGGGCACGAAGAAGATGTTACTGACTGGCTGGTTATTAATGTAATCGGCGGTGCTGACCACCGTCAAGACACCTGACCAAGCCCTCAGGGGCTGGCGGGTTACAGGTGCATTGTGCGTGTTTCAGTAAGATGCTGGCATGAATCAAGAACAGTCTTTGCAGCACATCACTTTAGGGGGCGGCTGCTTCTGGTGCACCGAGGCGGTGTTTTTGGGTGTACGCGGCGTGGTGGCTGTGCAAAGCGGCTACTGCAACGGCCAGACCCTCCAACCCAGCTACGAGCAGGTTTGCACGGGCGCTACCGGGCACAACGAGGTGGTGCACATCACCTTTGATGCAAACCTCGTGAGCCTGGAGCAGCTGCTGCAAATCTTTTTTGTGGTGCACGACCCCACCACCCTTAACCGCCAGGGCAACGACACCGGCACCCAATACCGCAGTGGCATCTACACCCACAACGAGGTGCAGCACCAGCAGGTCTTGGCCTTCATGCAAGGGCTGACCAGCCGAGGTGTGTTCAGTCGCCCGGTGGTCACGGAGGTGCTGCCTCGCGCCAACTACTGGCCGGCTGAGGACTACCACCAAAATTACTTCGCCCGCAACCCTGCACAGGGTTACTGCGCGTTTGTCGTGGCCCCCAAGATCAGCAAGTTTCAAAAGACCTTTGCTGAACTGGTCAAGCCGTAAAATCGAGGCATGCAACGCAATTTGGCCCGAACCCTCTCGCCCCTGATGTGGGTGTGTTTGTTCGCGGCCGTGCTCTGGGCGCAAAGCCTGGGGCTGGTGCACCAGGCTTTGCACGCGCCGGGCTTGCAGGCATCCGCCAATCAGGCCTTGGTCTCAGAAGAGGCTCAGCATTCAAACACCTCAGACAATGCGGGCACCTGGTCGCACCTGTGGGGCAGCGGACAGACCGCCGAGTGTTTGTCTTACGACCAGCTCGCCCAAGGCGTGACCTTCACGCCGCCTGTGGTCATCGCCCAACTCGCACCGCCTGCGTGGCAAGCTCGGCCCCTCGCCTTGGATGCGCGGCGCGTCAACCCCGCGCTGTTTGACGCGCGCGGCCCCCCTGTGTTTCTTTGAACCTGCTTTGATGTGACGCACCCACTGGGTGTGTTGTCGTTTGCATTTGTCGAAGAAACACCATGAACCCATCCACTGCCCGTAAGGGCCAACTGACGCTGTGCGTCAGCGCCCTGGCCAGCCTTTTTTCCGGCTGGGCCGCTGCCCAAACCCCCAGCACCCAGGTGCGAGACTTGCCCACCGTGATCATCACGGGCAACCCTTTAGGTGCTACAGAACTCATAGCGCCTGCTTCAGTATTGACAGGGTCTGAGCTTGTATTTGATACCAAACCCACCTTGGGTGAAACCTTGGGCGCTTTGCCCGGCTTGAGCAGCACGTATTTCGGCCCCAACAGCAGCCGCCCAGTGATTCGCGGCTTAGACGGTGACCGCCTCAAGCTGCTGGCCAATGGCACCTCGCTCAGCGACGTGTCGGGCCTGAGTTTTGACCATGCGGTGAGCGCCGACCCGCTCACCGTGGAGCGCATTGAGGTGCTGCGCGGCCCGGCTGCCTTGCAATACGGCGGCAACGCTTTGGGGGGTGTGGTCAACCTGATTGACAACCGCATTGCCCGCCAAGCCCAGTTTGACACGCAAGGTGGCGTGGCGGGCAAGGCCCATGTGTCGGGGGCAACGGGTAACCGCGAACAAAGTGGCGCTGTTTTGCTGGAAGCGGGTAACCACCGCTACACGCTGCACGCCGATGTGATGTCGCGCAACACGCAAGACGTGGCTGCACCGATCGCCTTGGATTGCAATGGCAACTTGGCCAGGCGCATTTGCAACTCCGCCAGCCAAGCTTGGGGCGGCGCCTTGGGCGGTACGCTGCATTTCGACCAGGGCTACCTGGGCGCCTCGGTGGCCACGCAGTCCAACCTGTACGGCAGCGTGGCAGACCCAGCTGTGCAGCTCGATATGCGCTCAAACCGCTATGCCTTGGAAGGCGAGGTGCGCGGGCTCTCGGGCGCGTTTGAATCGGTCAAAGCCCAGTTCACCCAAAGCGACTACCGCCACGCTGAGCTAGAGGGGGGCACCGTGGGCACCTTGTTTGCCACCCAAGGCTCAGACCTGCGCCTGCAAGCGCGCCACGTTCCCCTGGCCAGCCCTTGGGGCGCGGTGCAAGGTGTGGTGGGTGCACAGCTGGAAACCCAGCGTTTTTCTGCGGACGGTGCCGAGGCTTTTGCCCCAAGCAGCCAAACCCAGCAGTCGGCCGTGTTTGCGCACGAAGAGCTCAACCGAGCCTGGGGCCGTTTGTCGGCCGGGGCCCGTGTGGAGCAGGTCAGTGTGACCTCGTCGGGTGGACCGGACGCCAACGCCAACGGCTTTGCCCTGGGCCAGCGCCAGTTCACCCCGGTGAGCTATGCCCTGGGGGCTTTGTGGAAGGTGGCCCCCGCCTGGAGCCTCACGTCGAACTTGTCTTGGAGCGCGCGCGCGCCCCGCGATTACGAGTTGTTTGCCAAAGGCGAGCATGTGGCAACCAAAGCCTACGAGCGCGGCAACGACCAGCTCAGCCTGGAGCGGTCCAGCAACCTGGACCTGGGGGCGCAATGGCGCAGCGGTGCGCACCACGCCAAGCTTAATGTGTTTGTGAACCAGTTCAGCAACTACATCAGCTTAGAGCCTTCGGGTTTGACCGAGCATGGTTTGCCCGATTACCAATACACCCAAGTTCAAGCGCGCTTCACGGGTGCTGAGGCCCGCGGGCAGTGGCGGCTGGTGGACGCCGGGCACAAGCTAGACCTGGCGCTGCGCTGGGACATGGTGCGTGCCGACAACCTGAGCACCGGGCAGGCCTTGCCCAGAATCGCGCCCATGCGCACGGGGGCCACACTCACCTGGTCGGCTGGGCCATGGCAAACCCGCCTGGGCGTGGACCAATGGGCTGCGCAAGACCGTGTGCCTGCCAACGAACGTGCCAGCGAGGGTTACACCCTGTGGCATGCCATGGCCAGCTACCAAACCCGCGTGGCCAAGTCGCCTGCCTTTTGGTATGCCCGTGTGGACAACATCGGCAACACCTTGGCCTACCCAGCCAGCTCCATCCTCACGCAGACCTTGCCTGGGCTGGTGCCCTTGCCAGGGCGCAGCTTGAAAGCGGGCCTGCAAGTTCAGTTCTGATGGGGTTTTGAAGCCCCACGAAAAAACCGCGCAAGAGGCGCGGTTTTTTTCTTGCTGCGCAGAGCTTGCGCATCTTGCGCTTTAGAACGAGACCGACTGGCCCTCGGTCATGGGCACGACTTTGCTGGTCGCACCTTTCATGGCGGCTTGAAACTCAGCCAAGGTGCCAGGTGTCATGGGGTTGGAGTTGTAGTGCATGGGGATGACGTTTTTGGCCGGCATCCAGTTTTTCACGGCATACGCCGCGTCCTCAGGGCCCATGGTGAAGTTGCCGCCGATGGGCAGCAAGATCAGGTCGGGTTTGTAGTGGTCGTTGATGAACTTCATGTCGCCAAACAAACCGGTGTCGCCCATGTGCCAAATTTTGAAGCCGTTTTCCATCTCGATGATGTAGCCCACGGCTTCGCCTGCGGGGTGCGATTCGAGCTTGTCGGTGGCTGCATTTTTATGAACCAGCAAGGAGGAGTGTTCAGCTTTCACCGCAGTCACCTTGATGCCAGCGGGCTTGACCGAGCCCGACTTGTTGAAGCGGTGTCCCAGTTCAGCAGGAATCAAGCCCACGGTGATGAGCGGGGTGACCATGTCGGCCGGGCCGTAGAGTTTGGTGTTGTTGAGTTTGGCAATGGCTGGTGCGTCGCCCAGGTGATCCACGTGCGCGTGGGTGACCAGCAGCACATCCACTTTGCCCAGTGCGGACAGGTCGGTTTTATACGGTGCTGGGGTTTTGGGGCCACCACTGAGCCAAGGGTCGATGACGATGGTTTTGCCACCGGGGGAGGTGATTTTGAAACCCGCTTGCCCCATCCAGGTCAGCTCGGTTTTGCCCGAACCCTGGGCCAGGGCTGGCAAGGCAAAGGTGGCGGCGATGAGGGCGCCAGTGCATAGTTTTCTGAACATGATGAGCTTCTCCTGATTGAAAACACCCATTATTGGGCCTCGCAGGCCCGGCGGTATCAGGGTTGTCCACAAGTCAGCTAAAAACTCAGGGCGTTCATGGCCCCCATGGCATTCAGGGGGCCAGGCGTTCACGCACCCACGCGCCTTTGTTCAGTGTGTACCGGAGTCGGTCGTGCAGGCGGCTGGGGCGACCTTGCCAGAACTCCCATTGGTCAGGCACCAGGCGGTAGCCACCCCAATGCGGTGGGCGCGGTGGTTGCAATAAAAATTTAGCGGCGTATTTGGCAGCGTTGCCCACCAAGACACTGCGGTCCTCAATCACCTGGCTTTGCGGGCTGGCCCAGGCGCCGATGCGCGAATCCAGGGGGCGTGAGTGGAAGTAGGTGTCGCTTTCGGCATCGCTGATTTTTTCGACGCGACCTTCGATGCGCACCACGCGCTCGAGTTCGACCCAATGAAATTGCAGCGCAGCATAAGGGTTGCCAGCGAGCTGCTTGCCTTTGCGGCTGTCGTAATTGGTGAACCACACCGGGCCGCGTTCATCCAATCCCTTGATCAGCACCACCCGCGTGCTGGGGCGCAGGTCAGAACCCACCGTGGCCAGGGTCATGGCGTTGGGCTCAGGCAGCTCGGCGCTGAGCGCTTCGTTGAGCCAAAGTTCAAATTGGCCCAAGGGGTTGGCCAGCGAAGCTTTTTCGTTGAGCTCGGCGCGTTCGTAGCTTTTGCGTAAGTCAGCAATCGAAGTCATGGGGTCACCTATGCGACGTGGTTCATAAGGGTTTATCTCGGCAGTTTGTTGCAAATTGAAAAAACTTCATTTGAAACGCGCACAAGTCAAACAACAAGGGCGCAGTATGCAATAGGCTTGGTTGCCTTGCGTGTGATCAAGCAACCGGGCGTGCGCGCCCATGTCCAACCGGAGATGTTTATGAGTGTCAATTTACAAGTCAATGGCAAGGCGGTCAGCGCCAAGTCCGAACCCGATACCCCCTTGCTGTGGGTGCTGCGCGATGAGCTCGGCATGACCGGCACCAAATTCGGTTGCGGCGCAGCCTTGTGCGGCGCTTGCACAGTGCATGTCAACGGGCAAGCGGTGCGCTCTTGCCAGACACCTTTGTCCTCGCTGGCCAGCGCCAAAGTGGCCACGGTGGAGAGCCTGTCCAAAGACAACAGCCACCCCTTGCAAAAAGCCTGGATCAAGCACGACGTGCCCCAATGCGGTTACTGCCAATCGGGTCAGCTCATGAGTGCAGCTGCCCTGCTGGCCACCAACAAGAACCCGAGCGACGCTGACATCGACGCGGCCATGAGCGGCAACATTTGCCGTTGCGGCACCTACACCCGCATCAAGGCGGCCGTCAAAGACGCAGCAGCAGCCATGCGCAAAGCCTGAGGAGACCCCACATGACCATCGAAACAACACGCCGCGACTTCCTCAAATCCACCTCGCTGGTGGCAGGTGGGCTCATCATGGGCTTTTCCTTGCCTGGCAGCAAAACCGAGGCGCAGGCCGCCGGCACGGTGCACACCCCCAATGCGTGGGTGCACATTGCCGACGACAACACCATCACGCTGTTGTCGGCTCGCTCTGAAATGGGGCAGGGGGTGTACACCTCCATGCCCATGTTGATTGCCGAGGAACTCAACGTTGACCTCAACCAAATCAAGGTGGCCATGGCCCCGCCTGGTCCGGTGTATGTCAATGCCTTGCTGGGCGCACAACTCACGGGCGGCTCAACCTCGGTGCGCGAGGGCTGGGAAAAGCTGCGCATCAGTGGCGCCCAGGTGCGTGAGATGCTGATTTCCGCAGCAGCTGCGCAATGGAACGTCGACCGTAGCACCCTGCGCGCAGACAAAGGCATGGTGATTGGCGCTGGTAAAAAAGCCACTTACGGCAGCTTGGCAGCCGCGGCCTCCAAGTTGCCTGTGCCTGCAAAAGTGTCGATCAAAGACCCCAAAAATTTCCGCATCGTTGGCAAGCGCGTGCCCCGTTTGGACACGCCCGCCAAGGTCAATGGCACGGCCGAGTTTGGCATTGACGTCAAGCTGCCCGGCATGGTGTATGCCAGCATCGAGCAGTGCCCCGTGATCGGTGGCAAGGTCAAGAGCTTTGATGGCAGCAAGGCCAAAGCCATGCCTGGCGTGGTCGATGTGGTGCAGGTCAACGATGGCGTGGCCGTGGTGGCTGCTTCGTACTGGCAAGCCCAAAAAGCGCGCAAAGCCCTGAGCGTGCAGTGGGACGAAGGCCCCGGCGCAGCCATCACCACCGCGACCGTCATCAACAGCACCCGCGATGCCATCGGCACCGCCAAAGTGCTGGAAATCACCAAGCCTGTGGGCAATGTGACGACCGCCATGGGCGGTGCAGCCAAGGTGATGAAGGCAGAGTACATCACCCCCATGCAGGCCCATGCCCCGCTTGAGCCCATGAACTTCACGGCCAGCTGGAGCAACGGCAAGATGCTGCTGATTGGCCCCACCCAGTTCCAGCAGGGCGCACAAGGTGCTGTGGCAGCGGTGCTGGGCATCAAGCCCGAAGACATCACTTTGCAAACCACCTTCCTGGGGGGTGGTTTTGGCCGCCGCTTGGAGCTCGACTTTGTGGTGCAAGCCGCGCAGATTTCCAAGACGCTGGGCAAGCCCGTCAAGCTCTTGTGGTCGCGCGAAGACGACATGACGCACGACTACTACCGCCCCATTGGTGTGAACCAGTTGCAAGCTGGTGTGGATGCCCAGGGCAACCCCGTTGCGCTGCATTTCAAGGTGGCTTCTCAGTCGGTCACACAGCGCGCATTTGGTTTGCCCAAAGACACGCTTGACCCGTTCATGGCCGAAGCCGCCGTGGCGGCCTACAACGTGCCCAACACCCAGCATGACCTGATCATTCACGACAGCGGCATGCGTGTGGGTTACTGGCGCGCAGTGAGCCACAACATGAATGCCTTTGCCAACGAGTCCTTCATGGACGAGCTGGCCAAAGCCGCTGGCAAAGACCCTTACCAGTACCGCATGGCGCTGCTCAAAGACAAACCCCGTTATGCCAACGTGCTCAAGCTGGCAGCCGAAAAAGCGGGCTGGGGCAAGCCACTGCCAGCGGGTCGCGCCCGAGGCATTGCGCTGATGGAGGGCTACGACACCTACATGGCGCAGGTGGCTGAGGTCTCGGTCAAAGACGGCGAGGTGGTGGTGCACCGCGTCACCGTTGCGGCCGACCTGGGGATGATGGTGAACCCCGACATCGTCGAGGCCCAAATCCAATCCAGTATTATCTTTGGCATGTCGGCTGGTTTGAAGCATGAAATCACCTTGGAAAAAGGTGTGGTTCAACAAACGAACTACAACAATTTCCCGGTTGTGCGCATGCATGAAGCACCGGCCATTGATATTGTTTTGGTCAAGAGCACCGAAAAGCCTGGGGGCATTGGTGAGCCTGCAACAGCCTTGGTGGTGCCTGCCATCGTCAACGCTGTGGCAGCCGCCACCGGCAAGCGCGTACGCAAGTTGCCCCTGACGGCTGAGGCCTTGCGCCAAGCTTGATGGACACAAGAGGTTGTATGGAAAGTTTGGATTTACGTGTGTTGTCCGATGTGCTGAGCTGGCATCAAGCCGGCCATGCCGTCACGCTGGTGACCGTGGTGCAAACCTGGGGGAGCGCACCGCGCCCGCCCGGGGCTTTGCTGGCGGTGCGCGATGACGGTTTGGTCAGCGGCTCGGTCTCGGGTGGCTGCGTGGAAGACGACCTGATCGCGCGCACCAAAGCCGCGTTCAAGGCCGTGCCCAAACCTGCAGTCAACCTCCCTTCCACCATGGCCTACGGTGTCACGCAAGAGGAGGCCAGCCGGTTTGGCCTGCCTTGCGGCGGCACCTTGCGCCTGGTGCAAGAGCCTGTCACATCCACGGTTTGGATCAAAGAGTTGCTTGACCGCACCTCACGCCACCAATTGGTGAGCCGCACCCTGAACCTGGCCACCGGTGAGGTGGTGCTCGACGACGCGGTACGTGGCCAGGCCATGCACTTTGACGACACCACCTTGAGCACGGTGTTTGGCCCCAAGTGGCGCTTGCTGCTCATAGGCGCCGGCCAGCTTTCGCAGGCTGTGGCGCAGATGGCCACCATGCTTGATTTTGAGGTCTTGGTTTGCGACCCGCGCGAAGAGTTCATGATGGACATGCCCGGCGTGACCCGCTTGCCAGGCATGCCCGACGATGTGGTGCGTGAGCTCATGCCCGATGCACACACCGCCATTGTGGCCCTCACGCACGACCCCAAGCTCGATGACATGGCCCTGTTGGAGGCCTTGAAATCTGCTGCGTTTTATGTGGGTGCGTTGGGCTCGGCCCGAAACCAGGCCACGCGCAAGCAACGCTTGGCCGAGCACTTTGACCTCAGCGATGAAGAGCTCAGCCGTTTGTACGGCCCTGTGGGGCTGGCCATTGGTGCGAAAACACCCGCGGAAATCGCGGTGTCCATCGTGGCGCAAATGGTGGAGGTGAAAAACATGGCCACGCCCAAGGTTGCTAACTTGCCAGGCTGTACCGTTGCCTAAGCCGCAAACGGCTTAACAGTTGTGCTGCATTTTTTGTAGCGCCATGAAAAAAGCCAAGTCATCGACTTGGCTTTTTGCTTCAAGGGCCAGTGCCTGGCCCTGTGACTCAACGACCGAAGCCGCCGCGGTTGCCACCACCGCCACCACCACTGCGGTTGCCACCACGTGAGCCGCCGCCAGGTGCACCACCACCACCGCCACCAAAGCCGCGACCACGATTGCCACCGCCACCGCCGCCGCCATGACGGCGACCTTGGTTGGCCATCAGGTCCACGCTGGTGCGCATGGGGTCGGGCTGGCCACCAGGTGCGGCGTTCTTGGGGCCACGTGGCTCACCATGACGCCCGATGGCGTTGGTGGCCAAGGGGTTGATGCGTGAGGGAGGTGGATCCCTTGGTTCGTCGTTGTAATCCTGCTGGGGGCGCGGTGCGCGCGGCGGGCGTGCACCTTGACCCTCAGGGCGTGGGCCGCCAGGGCCTTCACGGCGTGGGCCTTGCGAGCGACCACCGCGACCACCGCCACCTGCTGGGCCACGGCCTTCGCCGCGGCCACCTGACTCGCCTTTGCTGTCACGGATGCGCTGCATCATTTCACCGCGCGCTGCTTTGGCTGCGGCTTGCATCACATCGCGGCTGGGCGGCTTGCCTGCGCCACCCCAGATGGTTTGGCGACCCATGGCAATGGGCTCGGCTTTTTCGCCGGCATCTGGGCCAAAGCCTTCGATGAACTGCACTGGAATTTGTTGCTTGGTGAAGCGCTCAATGGCTTGCATGAAACCTTCTTCGTCCATGCACACCAGGTTCACCGCTTCGCCACTGGCACCAGCGCGGCCCGTGCGACCAATGCGGTGCACGTAGTCTTCGCTGATGTTGGGAATCTCGTAGTTCACCACGTGGGGCAACTCGTCGATGTCAATGCCGCGGGCGGCAATGTCGGTGGCCACCAAGGCACGGATGTCGCCGCTTTTGAAACCACTCAGGGCTTGTGTGCGGGCCGATTGGCTCTTGTTGCCGTGCAGCGCCATGGCGCTGATGCCGTTTTTGGTCAAAAACTCGGCCACGTGGTTCGCGCCGAATTTCGTGCGGGTGAACACCAGCACTTGGCTCCAGTTGTGTTGCTGGATGATGTGAACCAACAGCGCTTTTTTCTTGGCGCGGCCCACAGGGTGAATCACCTGGGTGATGCGTTGCACCGTGGTGTTGCGCGGGGTGACCTGCACACTTTGCGGATCTTTGAGCAAGCCATTGGCCAGGTCACGAATCTCATCGCTGAACGTGGCCGAGAACAGCAGGCTTTGCTTTTCTTTGGGCACCAGGGCCAGCACTTTTTTCACGTCATGGATGAAGCCCATGTCGAGCATGCGGTCGGCCTCGTCGAGCACCAGCATTTGCACGTGCGACAAGTCCAGCATGCCTTGCTGTTGCAAGTCCAGCAGACGGCCTGGGGTGGACACCAGAATGTCCACGCCTTTTTTCATCTTGGTGATTTGCGGGTTCATGCCCACGCCACCAAAAATCACGGTGCTGGTGAGTTGCAGGTATTTGCCGTACTCGCGCACCGACTCTTCGACCTGGGCTGCCAGTTCGCGTGTGGGGGTGAGCACCAAGGCGCGGATGCCGATGCCTTTGAATTTGTTGACGGGACGCTCGCCCAGCGAGAGGCGGTGCAGCATGGGCAGGGTGAAGGCTGCGGTTTTGCCGGTGCCGGTTTGGGCGCCGCCGAGCAGGTCGTGGCCGGCCAAGACAAGCGGAATGGCCTGGGCTTGGATCGGGGTGGGGGTGTCGTAACCTTGCTCGCGCACGGCTTGGACAATGGCAGGAGCCAGTTGGAGTTCTTCGAAGTTCATGGATAAAGCGCCCATCCTTGGCGCTGGGAATCGGCCTGTTCAAGCGCGTGGCGCTCTGAGTCAGTCAAAGGCTGATCGGGTTTCAAGCGGGGCCCCGCCGTGAGGCAGTAACCCCCAGCAAGTTGCTGGTACCGCGGGCGACTGAAGCGCCGCAGCGGGTGCATTGTCGCACGTTTAGCGCGGGGCGGGGATAATAGCGGTTTTCTCATGGCGCGACATTGCGCCTCTCCCCTGGAACACCATGGCTCAATACGTTTTTTCGATGAACCGGCTCGGCAAGATCGTGCCGCCCAAACGCAGCATCCTCAAGGACATTTCCTTGAGCTTCTTTCCTGGCGCCAAGATTGGCGTGCTGGGCCTCAACGGCTCGGGCAAATCCACCTTGCTCAAAATCATGGCTGGGGTCGACAAAGAGTTTGAGGGCGAGGCCATCCCCATGGCCGGCCTGAAGATTGGTTACTTGCCCCAAGAGCCCAAGCTTGACGACAACGACACCGTGCGCGAGTCGGTTGAGAGTGGCATGGGTGAAACCAAGGCTGCGCAAGCACGCCTGGAAGAGGTGTACGCCGCTTACGCAGAAGAAGATGCTGACTTCGACGCCCTGGCTGCCGAACAAGCCAAGTTAGAAGCCATCATTGCCACGGCGGGTGATGCTGGCGACCACCAGCTTGAAATTGCTGCCGATGCGCTGCGCCTGCCGCCCTGGGACGCGGTGATTGGCAAACTCTCCGGCGGTGAAAAACGCCGCGTGGCCCTGTGCCGTTTGCTGCTCTCCAAGCCCGACATGCTGTTGCTTGACGAGCCCACCAACCACTTGGACGCTGAATCTGTGGAGTGGCTGGAGTTGTTCTTGCAACGCTTCCCCGGCACCGTGGTAGCCATCACCCACGACCGCTATTTTTTGGACAACGCTGCCGAATGGATTTTGGAACTCGACCGCGGTCACGGCATTCCCTACAAAGGCAACTACTCCTTGTGGCTGGAACAAAAAGAAGCGCGCTTGGAGCAAGAGCAGCGCACCGAAGACGCGCGCACCAAGGCCATGAAAAAAGAGCTGGAGTGGGCGCGCCAAAACCCCAAAGGCCGCCAAGCCAAGAGCAAGGCGCGTCTGGCCCGCTTTGAAGAGCTGTCTGACTACGAATACCAAAAGCGCAACGAAACCCAAGAGATCTTCATCCCCGTGGCCGACCGCCTGGGCAATGAAGTCATTGAGTTCAAGGGCGTGAGCAAGTCCTTTGGCGACCGCGTGCTGATTGACAACCTGAGCTTCAAAGTGCCGGCAGGCGCCATCGTGGGCATCATCGGCCCCAAC
>DKJZ01000025.1 GCA_002454975.1 Hylemonella sp. UBA6679 | reverse complement strand
AATTTGGGTGGCCATCAGGGTTCATGTTTGCGCTGGGCTGCATCCAGGCGCAGCACTGCCACACCGGCCACTGCCCCACCGGCGTGACCACCCAAGACCCGGTGCGCCAACGTGCCCTGGTGGTGCCTGACAAAGCCGAGCGCGTGTTTAACTTTCACCAGATGACGCTCAAGGCGCTCAAAGAGCTGGTGCAGGCTGCCGGCCTGGAGCACCCGGGCGAGATCACGCCGCACCACATCATGCGCCGCAGCGACGACGACCGCGTGGCCACCATGGCGCAACTCATGCGGCTGCGGCTGCACACCGGCGACTTGCTCAAACCCGACCTGAGTGCGCTGCCCTTTGTCTACCAACACCTGTGGCCGCTGGCGCGTGCCGAAAGCTTCACGCTCCCAAAATGAGAGCAGCCCTGGCATGTACACCAAGGTCCAGCAGCCTTTTTTGCATAGAAAGCACAGCCTGGTCTTTGCTCAGCAACACGGCTTGGTGCGCCACCGCCAGGTCGATGAAGATCTGGTCGTCGGCATCTGAACACGTCACCGGCGCTTTGGGGGCAGACTCAACCAACTGCGCGTGGCGATCAAAGTGCGCCAGTACGTCTTGCTGCGTGGTCTTGTAAAAATTCAAGCGCGGCACGATTTTTGGGTACAGCAACACCCGCTCTAACTCACTGCGCATGGCCGCAGTGGCCAGCCATGTCACCTGACCACTTTGCAACTGTTCGCGCAGAAGTGTGGCGGCGGCATCGGCAAACACCCAGACATCAAGGACGATGTTGGTGTCTAGAACAAGCTGAGTCATGAAAAAATAATTGGGGTCAGACCCCAATTAATGCGGGGTTGTGGGTCGGGCAGGGTTAATTGGGGTCTGACCCCAATTTATTTGACCCCAATTTATTTTTCATGGAGCCGGCAACCAAGTCGAAGCGGAACAGGCGGCACTCCAGCGGGCCGTTCCACATGGGGACACGGCGGCTTTCTTTCAGGCGCATTTTGCCGGGGAGTTTGAGGTCGGGGGTGAGCATCCAGGCCGTCCAGCCGCTGTAGTTTTTCTTCCAGTGACTGGCCAGCTGGGTGAAGAAGTCGCCGCCATCTTGCACCTGGGCGTCTTCACGGCCAGCGCGAGGCCCACGCCCCGCGACGCCAGCCACACCCGCCACCTCAATGCGCTCCCCGTAGGGCGGGTTGAGCAGCATGACGCCGCCGATGCCCACCTCAACGTGAACCGGCGGCATGCGCTGCAAGGCATCGCCACCGCGGAACTCGATGACGCTGGCCACACCAGCGCGCTCGGCATTGCGCTGCGCAAAGTCCACCATGCGGTGCGACACATCGCTGCCGTAAATCAAAGGCGGCATGTCGGGTGGTGGCAGGCACTCAGCATCTGCCGCTTCTTTTTTGATCGCAGACCACACGTGGGGCGCAAAGGGCACCATCTTTTCAAACGCAAAGCGCCGGCGCGAGCCGGCGGCGATGTGGCAGGCAATTTGTGCGGCCTCGATGGCAATGGTGCCGCTGCCGCAGCAAGGGTCGTACAGCGGCTGCAGCTCGCCGTTGACCCCGTCGGTCCAGCCACTGGCCACCAGCATGGCCGCAGCCAAGGTTTCTTTCAAAGGCGCTTCGCCTTTGTCTTCACGCCAGCCGCGCTTGAACAGGGGCTCGCCCGAGGTGTCGATGTAGAGCGTGAGCCGGTCGGTGGTGAGGTGGGCGTACAAACGCACATCGGGCCACTGGGTGTTCACATCGGGCCGCACACCGGTCTTCTCGCGAAAGCGGTCGCAGACCGCGTCTTTGATCTTGAGGGCTGCAAAGTTCAGGCTGGTCAGCGGGCTGTGCTGCGAGGTGATCTCTACCTTGATGCTTTGCCTGGGTGTGAACCACAGCTCCCAAGCCACCTCGCTGGCAGCGCGGTACAGGTCTTGCTCGCTGCGGTAAAAAGTCTCGGAAAGCTGCACCAGCACTCGCTGGGCCAAACGGCTGTGCAAATTGAGCAGCAAAGCATCGCGCCAGGAGGCCTGCAACTGCACGCCGGCTCGGTGCTTGTAGAGCTTGTCGGCGCTCAGGCCGGTGATGCGCAAGGCCTCCTCGGCCAAAAAATCTTCCACACCTGCTGCGCAGGGTAGAAACAAGTGGAGCTGGTTCACAGGGTTTTTCTCAGGTTGGCGGGCGCGATCTTGAGCGCCTCGCGGTATTTGGCGACGGTGCGGCGCGCGCAGTCGATGCCTTGCTCTTTGAGCATCTCGGCAATCTGGTTGTCGCTCAGGGGTTTCTTCAAGTTTTCGGCCGCCACAAATTGTTTGATCAGGGCGCGCACCGCGGTGCTCGACGCATTGGCGCCTGAATCGGTGCCCAGCCCCGAGCCAAAAAAGTACTTGAGCTCAAAGGTGCCAAAGGGCGTGGCCATGTATTTGGCGGTGGTCACGCGGCTGATGGTGGATTCGTGCAGGCCCAGCGCATCGGCAATTTCGCGCAGCACCAACGGACGCATGGCCAGCTCACCATGGCTGAAAAAGTTTTTCTGCCGCTCCACAATCGCCTCGCTCACGCGCACGATGGTGTCAAACCGCTGCTGGATGTTTTTGATGAACCAGCGCGCCTCTTGCAAGCGCTGCTGCAAAGCGGCCACACCCGCGTCGCTCCCGCCCGACTTGTAGCCTCTGAGCGCGTTGGCGTAGATGTCGTGCACCCGCAGCTTGGGCATCACATCGGGGTTGAGGCTCACGCGAAAACGCAGGTTGGGGCCCGCACCTACGGCGCGCACCAGCACATCGGGCACCACCACTTGACGGCTGACATCCACAAAACGCCGCCCGGGCTTGGGCTCGAGCCGCGCAACCAGCGTCAGGGCTTCGCGCACCTGGGCCTCAGGCGCGCGGGTGATCTGCATGAGCTTTTTGATGTCGCGCCGCGCCAGCACATCCATGGGCTGCTGCACGATGTGCAGCGCCAAGCTCAGCAGGGTACTGGGGTGCGAGGCAAGGCCGTCCATGTGTTGCGCCTGCAAAGCCTTGATTTGCAGGGCCAAACACTCGCCCAAATGACGCGCGCCCACCCCCACGGGATCGAGACTTTGCAAGAGCCCCAGGCTGACGCGAAAGTGGTCGGTCAGGGCCTCGAGCTGTTCGAGCTGCTCGGCGCTGAGCTGGGAGACGTCCCTCAAACTTGGCTTGCCTTGGGCCACCAAACCCAAAGCAAGGTCGTACAAACTGTCTTCCAGGTAGCCGTCGTCGTTGAGCGATTCGATCAAAAAATTCAACGTGTGCGACTCGATGGGGCTCAGGCGCAAGCCCGCGGCCTGGCGGTGCAAATGTGCAGTCAGTGACTCTTGGCTACGGGCCCAATCGGTGGCGTCGGCCACCTCGTCGCCGGTACCGCGTGCTGGGGCGTCACCACCCCACTCGCTGTCATCTGGCGCCATGTCCACACTGCCGTCGCCTTCCCAGCTGTTACCTAAATCGTCCAGCGTTGAAGACTCATAGCCGTCTTCAGCCGAGGATTCACCTGCGGTTTCCGCTATTGAAACAGGCGCACTGTAGTCGTCGTCTTGCGCTAGCGTGTCAGCTTGCGGGAGGCCGAAATCTTCTCGCGCGGCAGACTCGGTGTCGCGTTCCAGAAAGGGGTTGTCGTCGAGCATTTGCTCCACTTCCTGGCTGAGCTCTAACGTGGAGAGTTGCAGCAACCGGATGGACTGCTGCAGCTGCGGCGTGAGTGCCAGGTGCTGCGAGGTGCGCAGCGACAGGCCTTGCTTCATGGCGACGTCACATGCGGAAATGCTCGCCGAGGTACACCCGGCGCACATCCACGTTGTCCACAATTTCGGCGGGGGTGCCTTGGGCCAGCACATGCCCATCGCTGATGATGTAGGCGTGGTCGCAAATGCCCAAGGTTTCGCGCACGTTGTGGTCGGTGATGAGCACCCCGATGCCGCGTCCTTTGAGAAAACTGATGATGCGCTGGATCTCAATGACCGCAATCGGGTCAATGCCGGCAAATGGTTCGTCCAACAAAATGAAGCGCGGGTTGGTGGCCAGGGCGCGGGCAATTTCCACGCGCCTGCGCTCACCACCCGACAACGCCAGTGAGGCAGATTTGCGCAAATGCTCCACCCGCAAGTCTTGCAGCAGCTCCGTGAGGCGCGCTTCAATCTCGACGCTGTTCAAGGGCTTGCCTTGTGCGTTGAGTTGCAACTCCAGCACCGCGCGCACATTGTCTTCAACGTTGAGCTTGCGAAAAATAGAGGCTTCTTGGGGCAGGTAACTCAGGCCCAAGCGCGCACGCTGGTGGATGGGCATGTGCCCCACTGACTGACCATCGATGGTGATGTCGCCCGCGCTGGCACGCACCAGCCCCACAATCATGTAAAACGATGTGGTCTTGCCCGCCCCATTGGGCCCGAGCAAACCCACCACCTCGCCTTTGCGCACGGTCAGGGACACGTCCTTGACCACCTCACGGCTGCCATAAAACTTTTTGAGGTGCTGCGCTTCGAGCTTGCTGTCCTCCATCACCGGGGCACGTCTTTCAAGTTGGGGGAGGTTTTGAGCACGGGCGCCGGGCTGCCGGCCGGGGTGGTGACGGGCTCGGGCTTGGGGGTGAGCATGGCGCGCACACGGCCGCTGGTGCCCGAGGGGCCGCCCTGCACTTTGCCGGAATCCACCGTGAACACATCGGTGGTGTTGTTGTAAACAATCACCTGCCCGTTGACCTCGTCGGCCAGCGTGGCGCCCCGAAAACGGCGCAACTGAGCGGTGGTGATGAACTTCACCGTGTCAGCCCGCCCGTCGTACTCCAGCGTGACGCCCTCGCCCTCGATGAACTCGTCCACACCCTCGCGCTTTTGTCGAAAAAAGGCCAACTTGCCAGGCTCGGAGGTGACCAGGCCAAACTGGTAGCCCTCAGCGTCTTGGCGCACCTCGATCTGGGCGCCGCGAATGACAATGGTGCCCTTGGTCAACACCACCCGGCCGGTGAACACACTGACCTGCTTGAGGTCGTCGTAACGCAGGGCGTCAGACTCGATGTTCATGGGCTTGTTGCGGTCGGCTTTTTCCGCCTGCACACCCGTACCCAGGCCCGCCAGCACGGCCAGCAGCACCAGGGGAATAAGACGGGGAGATTTCATAAAGGCACGAATCTTGCTGTGTTTGAGCTGATTGTAGCGGCCTATCTGCCCCACACACAGCCCTACCCTTCATCTTTTAGTCTAGCTAAAAGTCAAGATATAGAGCTGACTCTCAAGCGCGACCATTTCGATCAAGCCTGATGTCCGAACTTGGGTGTAATGCCGACATTGAATACGAGTGCCTCGCAAATTCCAAACCGAAGGCCCGCTCTTTTCGCCCCCCGACGGGTGAATCCCGTGCAAAGCGACCGCTCGTGCTTAAAGGGAGCAGAGGTTCAACATTTGAACTCATTGACTGCAGGGGGCTACCCTCTGCAATGGATGGCTATATTCGGCATTGTCGGCGGGCTTCATTTCCCCGGCGGCCACCCAAAG
>DKJZ01000079.1 GCA_002454975.1 Hylemonella sp. UBA6679 | reverse complement strand
TCCATGGCCACGCGGTAGCGCAGCATCAGGTTGTTTTGCATGTAGGGGCGGCGCAGGTCCAACACACGGTGGGTCAGGCGCGTGGTCTCTGAGAGGTTCTCTTCGTCCAACTGGAAAGGGGGTGTGACGGAGGCATTGAGCACCGTCAACTCGTGGCACAGCACCTCAATTTGACCGCTTTTGAGCTTGTCGTTGGTGGTGCCTTCGGGACGCGCACGCACCAAGCCTTTGATCTGGATGCAAAACTCATTGCGGATGCCTTCGGCAGCCTTGAACATCTCGGCGCGGTCGGGGTCGCAGACCACCTGCACATAGCCCTCGCGGTCGCGCAGGTCCACAAAAATCACGCCACCGTGGTCGCGGCGGCGGTTCACCCAGCCGCACAAGGTCACGTTTTGGCCCATGAGGGCCTCGGTCACCAGACCGCAGTAGTGGGAACGCATCGCCATAAATATCTTTCAGCTGTTAGAGGACTGGCCTTGGGCCGCTTGAAGGGACGGGTTTTTCGCGCCGCCAGGCACGATCACGCCCATGGAAATCACATACGTCAGGGCTTCATCCACGCTCATTTCCAGCGCAATGCAGCTGTCTCGCTTGACCATCACAAAGTAGCCGCCCGTGGGATTGGGGGTGGTGGGCACGTACACACTGATGTAGTCACCACGGAAATGGTCACGCAACTCGCCACCGGGCGCACCGGTAAGAAAAGCGATGGTCCACATGTTTTCATGGGGCCATTGCACCAGCAAAGCCTCTCGGAATGCATTGCCTTTTTCAGAAAACAAGGTGTCGGACACCTGCTTAACGCCAGAGTAAATGCTGCGCACCACCGGAATGCGGCTGAGCAAGGCATGCCACCAGCTCACCAGCTTGTTGCCGATGAAGTTCGAGGCCATGGCACCGATGACAAGCAGCACCAGCAGCGCAAAAATCACGCCCAAGCCGGGGATGTGCAAGCCCAGCAACAAATCGGGCTGCCAAGCTTGGGGCAGAACTTGCAGGGTTTTGTCCAGGGTCGTGACCATCCAGTCGATCACCCACAGGGTGACGATGAGCGGCACGATGACCAGCAAGCCGGCAAACAACCATTTGCGTAATTTGGACATGCTGGCCTTCAGGTGGCAGAGCCAGAAGACGACGCGGCCGGGGCTGCGGTCGATGAGGCTGGGCTTGGTGTGGTTGAGCTTGGTGTGGTTGAGCTCGGGGCTGCAGGTGTGGCGTTAGCCGCTGCAGGCATCGATGCGGTGGTGGCCGGGGCAACGGCGGTGCTCGGGGCTGCCGAGGCGCCCTCGGTTTTGTCACCCGCTGGGGCGCTGTTGCCACCGCGGAAATCGGTCACGTACCAGCCTGAGCCTTTGAGCTGAAAACCAGCCGCTGTGACTTGCTTTTTGAAGCTGGCCGCCCCACAGGCGGGGCAGTCGGTGAGCACCGGGTCAGAGATTTTTTGCAAGACGTCCTTGGCGTGACCGCAGGCGTCGCATTTGTAAGCGTAAATTGGCATGGCGCAGGTCCAGGGTGGGCGTTGGGCAAAACCCCTAATTATAGGCGCCACCACCCTCTTCAAGGGGGTGGCCCCTGCGGCTTTAAACGGCGCCCTCGCCAGGCTTACCCAAACCAGGGTGCTTGTGGTGCGATGCGTGCTTGTTGCCCAAGGCTTGCGGCCCGAGCGAACCGGCCACCATGCCCACAAAAGCAGCCAACACACCGGCGAGCTGCGCAGGAAACGCTTCGCCGGCGGGCGTGGCCATGAACATGCCCCAGCTCAAGAGCCCCAGCACAATGGCAAAAACCGCGCCTTGGGTGGTGGCACGCTGCCAGTACAGGCCCGCCACCAAGGGCACAAACGCCCCCACCAGCGTGACTTGGTAGGCGCCCGACACCATTTCGTAAATGGAGGTGCCTTGCATGGCCATGGCATAGATGAGCACCAAGCTACTAAAGCACAAAACCGTGATGCGCATGGTGTGCAGCTCTTGCTGGTCGCTCATGCGGGGGCGGAATTGGCGCCAAATGTTTTCCACAAAGGTCACGCTGGGCGCCAGCAAAGTGGCCGACGCGCAAGACTTGATGGCGGAGAGCAAGGCGCCAAAGAACAAGACCTGCATCACAAAAGGCATGTGCTCAATCACCAAGGTCGGCAAGATTTTTTGCGGATCGTCTTTGAGCAAAGCCTCGGTTTGGCCGGGCATGATGATGAGCGCGCTGGCCACCAAAAACATGGGCACGAAAGCAAACAAGATGTAACACACGCCCCCAATGATGGGGCCGCGTGTGGCGGCATGCAGGCTGTTGGCCGACATCACCCGCTGAAACACATCTTGCTGAGGGATGGAGCCCAGCATGATGGTGATGGCAGCAGCGAAGAAAAACAAAATGTCTTTGGCATTGGGCTCCGGCCAAAAATTGAACATGTCGCGGCTCAAGGCGAGCGACACCACCTTGTCTGCGCCACCGGCCAAACCCGCGGCAAACACCGACAGCACCGACAAGCCCACCACCAAAATGATCATCTGAATGAAGTCGGTCACCGCCACCGACCACATGCCACCCAACAAGGTGTAGGCCAGGATGGACACCACCCCAATCACCATGCCCAGCGGCACACTGATGGCCTCGCCCGAGAGCACATGGAACACCAGCCCCAAGGCGGTCACCTGGGCAGACACCCAGCCCAAATAACTCACCATGATGATGACCGAGCACACCACCTCCACCAAGCGACCGTAACGTTCGCGAAAGTAGTCGCTGATGGTCATGAGGTTCATGCGGTAGAGCTTGGCTGCGAAAAACACACCCACCAGAATCAAGCAGCTGCCAGCGCCAAACGGGTCTTCCACCACACTGCCCAGACCGCCATTGACAAACTTGGCAGGAATGCCAAGCACCGTCTCGGAGCCAAACCAGGTGGCAAAGGTGGTGGTGACGATCATCACCAAGGGCAGACGTCGACCGGCCACGGCAAAGTCTGCCGAGTTTTTAACGCGTTTGGCAGCCACCAGACCGATGGCGATGGTCACCAGCAGATACAGCACAACCAGCGTGAGCAGCACATCAACTCCTAGAACGTTTGAATCCGAATCAGCATCTGCATGGCCAGCAGGCCCAAGGCAAAACCCAGGCCGCCCCAGATCAGCGACTGCAACAAGCGGTTGGTGCGCTTTTGCTCGGCCAGCAAAAGCTTGAGGTCATGCTGTTCAGGCTCGCGCTTGGCCTGGAGATAGTCATGCAGCAAACGGGGCAACTCGGGCAGTAAGGTGGCGTAAAGTGGCGCTTGCGCCTTGAGCTGTTGCCAGAATTTTTTAGGGCCGAGCTGGTCAATCATCCACTTCTCAAGGAAGGGCTTGGCGGTGCTCCACAGATCCAACTCGGGGTCAAGCTCACGGCCCAGGCCCTCGATGTTGAGCAGGGTTTTTTGCAGCAGCACCAGCTGCGGCTGAATCTCCACCTGGAAGCGGCGCGAGGTTTGGAACAGCCGCATGAGCACCATGCCCAAAGAAATTTCTTTGAGTGGCCGGTCAAAATACGGCTCGCACACCGCGCGGATGGCCGACTCCAGCTCATCAACACGGGTTTGCGCTGGCACCCAGCCCGACTCAATGTGCAGCTCCGCCACACGCTTGTAGTCACGCCGGAAAAACGCGGTGAAGTTCTGAGCCAGGTACTCTTTGTCGGTCTCGGTCAGCGTTCCCACAATGCCGAAATCGAGCGAGATGTAACGCCCAAAAGTGGCTGGCTCCACGCTGACCTGGATGTTGCCCGGGTGCATGTCGGCATGAAAAAAACCATCGCGAAACACCTGGGTGAAAAAGATGGTCACACCATCGCGCGCCAGTTTGGGAATGTCCACGCCGGCCTCGCGCAAGCGGTCCACTTGGCTGATGGGAATGCCCTTCATGCGCTGC
Organism: Hylemonella sp. UBA6679; assembly: GCA_002454975.1. Lineage (GTDB taxonomy): Bacteria > Pseudomonadota > Gammaproteobacteria > Burkholderiales > Burkholderiaceae_C > Hylemonella. The sequence goes on along the minus strand of DKJZ01000079.1, from coordinate 13,173 downwards.
ATGACGATGACCTCGGGATGGCAAAAATCCCAAATCATCTCGGGGATCAGCACCAAGTCCAGGTCAGCCATGTTGCGGCGCAGCTGGGCGGCGCTGGCGGCTTCGCGCACCAGGTCCAGCTCGTCGTGCAGGTACTTGTCAAACTCTGCCACCACCTCACGCGGCTTGAGGCGTTTGCCATCGGCCGAGAGCCGCTCAACCCACACGGCCATGGTGCGCATGAGGCGCAGGTCTTTTTCAATGGCGCCCAGCATGTTGGGGCGCAGCACTTTCACAGCCACCTCGCGCTCTTGGCCGTGCTTGTCGATCAGTTTGGCAAAGTGCACCTGCGCAATTGAGGCGCTGGCCACCGGGGTACGGTCAAACTCGGTGAAGATGTCGGCCACAGGGCGGCCCAAGGCCCGCTCGATGGTGGCCACAGCCAGCTCTGAGCTAAAGGGTGGCACACGGTCTTGCAAGTGCGCCAACTCGTCAGCAATGTCAGTGGGCATGAGGTCGCGCCGGGTGGACAGCACCTGGCCGAACTTGACAAAAATCGGCCCCAAACATTCCAAGGCTTCGCGCAAACGCTGGCCCCGGGGCGCGTCCAAACGTCGCCCCAAAGTGAGCACACGTGCAAGGGCACGAACGCCACGGTGCTCAAAGCTGTTGAGCACAAGCGCATCGAGCCCAAAACGCAAGACCACCCAAACGATGAAGAAGCCACGCATGAAACGGCTCATGCGCCAGCCCCACGGCGCTGGCCGATGAACTGTTGCGCAGCAGCGCCAACAGCCCGCGCCGCCTTGGCCAACATGCTGGCTGGGGCGTCGCCAATCAGGCGCGCCAAGTCGTCTTCCATGTCCCAGCGCACTTGTTGGCTCAGCCAATTGATTTCAGCAGCCAGTTGCACATCTCCCTCGATGCGCACGGCTGGCTTGTCGCCAGCCATGGCTTGTTGCACCAAGGTGCTGGGGGAGATTTCGGTGATGGCCAAACTCAGGTCGGGTTTGGCAGCGCTGTCATCAACCTCGAGCAAGCCTGCAGGTGTGATGCGCAAGCGCAGCGATATGTGACGCCACTCAAACTGAACCACACGCCCTTTTTGGCGCACCAGGCGGGCCATGGCCTCGCGTTCTTGCATCAACACATGGTTGAGCAAAATAACCAACTTGCGCTGCGCCTCGGTGATGGCCCAGGCGGGCGGTTGAAAGCGGGTGGTGAGCTGGTTGAAAACATCATCCAGCAAAGAAAAAGGGGACTGTGTTGCCATAGTCCCCGATTATCCACAGGGCGCTTAACCCTGTGTGTTGCAGCCCAACAAAGATTACTGCAGGGCCTGAACCCCTGCCACCAGCCAGCCGGTGGTGCCCGTCTTGGGTTTGGTCATGTTCCACACCTCGCGGAAGGGGTTGGGGCCTGAGGATGGCTCCTCGCGGATCAGGCCAGAGAACTCGACGCTGGCCATGTAGCCTTCGCCCAGGTCTTCAATGCCCAACAACTGCGCCTCAATCATCACCACCTCGGTCAGGTTGGTGCTGGCGCCCGTGTGCTGCTCACGGTCGGCGAGCTGCTGCTGGATTTCCATGAGCATTTCGTCGGTCATCATGGCGCGCAAGGAGCTGATGTCTGCACGGTCCCAAGCCGACTGCAAGGTCACAAAGTTGGCCTTGGCCGCGCTGAGGAAACCTTCTTTGTCAAAGCCAGCGGGGATGGACCAATTTTGCGCACCACCCAAGGCTGAGCCAATCACCACGCCTGAAGTTCCGGCTGTGTTGCTGGTGTCAAAGGCGGTGTTGGTCTGCTCCCAGGGGCGGGCCGATGCATCGTTGCCTACGTTTTCAGGGCGGTAGCTGGGTGCAGCCGAGCCTGCGCCTTGGAAGGCGTAGGGCGAACGGTTGGCAGCCGCTGGCGCAGCAGCACTACGGCGGCGCATGAACCAGCCCACAGCCACCATGATCACCAAGGCGAGCAAACCAAACATCAGGAACTGACCAAACTCAGCACCCAAACCCAAGGAGCTGGCCAACCAGGCCAAACCCAGGCCTGCGGCCAAACCACCCAACATGGCGCCCCAAGGCTTCTTGGGAGCGGCTGCCGGGGCAGGTGCTGCCGGCTTGGCCGCAGCTGCTGCGGGTGCGGCCTGTGCTGGGGTGGCCGTCGAGGCGGGTGCAGCTTGAGCCGGCGCGGCTTCGCGCTGGGTCACGTTGCTGGACTGTTTGCCGGTGGATTTGCCACCTGCCAAACGTTTGGCTTCGGCGTTGATGCTGCCCAAAGCCATGGCCAGACTCAACAAAATAGGAACTAATTTCATACGATCTCCTTACTTATCTATCGGTGCACCGAGCTCAACACTTGATGCCCATGTGCAAGGCTACCACTGCACCGGTCAAGTTGTGTATATCCACATGACCAAATCCCGCTTCTCTCATCATGGTTTTAAGGGTTTCTTGGTCTGGGTGCATGCGGATGGACTCAGCCAAGTACTGGTAGCTGTGCGCGTCACCAGCCACCAACTGACCCAATTTGGGCAGGACCTTGAAGGAATACCAGTCATAAACCTTGGTCAGGGGCGGGGCCACTTTGGAGAATTCCAGCACCAGCAGCTTGCCACCGGGCTTGAGCACGCGGTTCATTTCACGCAGCGCCACGTCTTTGTGGGTCATGTTGCGCAAGCCAAAGGCCACGCTCACCAGGTCGAAATGGTTGTCAGGAAAGGGCAGTTTTTCTGCATCGCACACCAGGGTGGGCAAAGACACGCCCGCGTCGAGCAAGCGGTCGCGCCCGGTGCGCAGCATGGCGTAGTTGATGTCGGTGTGCACCACTTGGCCAGTGCTGCCCACTTTTTTCGAAAAAGCCAGCCCCAGGTCACCCGTGCCGCCAGCAATGTCGAGCACCTTGTCGCCCAGTTGCAAATTGGCCACCATCACGGTGTAGGCCTTCCAGGCGCGGTGCAAGCCGCCCGACATCAGGTCGTTCATGATGTCGTACTTGGCGGCCACCGAGTCAAACACGCCGCGCACGCGCTTGGCTTTTTCAGCCTCGTCAACCGATTCAAATCCGAAATGGGTGGTACTCATGGCTTGCGTGGTCGGTTCAATGGGCGTGGCCGTGGCTGCCGCAGCTGCTGCCGGCCTTGTCCACCATGGGGTCGTCGCGGTTCGCGCCAGCTTCTTTCAAGCGGCGCTCGTAGTCGGCCCACAGCTCGTCTTGCTGCGCCCCCAAAAAGTACAGGTAGTCCCACGAGAACAAGCCACTGTCGTGGCCATCGGAGAACACGGGCTTGATGGCGTAATTGCCCACCGCTTCAAGCTCGTTGACCTCGACCTCGCGCTTGCCGGTTTGCAACACCTCCTGGCCAGGGCCATGGCCCTGCACCTCGGCCGAGGGCGAGTAAATGCGCATCAGCTCAAAAGGAATGCGAAAGTTTTTGCCGTCAGAAAAGCTGATTTCAAGCACACGGGATTGGCCGTGCACGGTGATGCCTTGGGGCGTGGGCGATTGGGCTTGCAAACCTGCCATATCGAGTCCTGTTCGAGTCCTGTTGTCTGTCGGTGTTGCGCACAAGGCACAAAATCAAATTATCACACCTGTGGTGCCGGCGGCTGGGTGGTTGAAACCCTCAACACCACTGGCAAGAGGGCTTAAGTGTCCTGGGACAGTGCCTGAGCCACAGCAGCATCCACAGCCGTGCACTTGGCTTGCAGGGCTGACAGCAGCGCTGGTGCAGCCGCGCGTGCAGCCTGCGCCCACACCGGGGCCGGGAAGTGGCTGTCCCAAGAAAACCTGGCAATCACATGCCAATGCAAGTGCGGCACCACATTACCCAAGGTGGCCAGGTTGATTTTGGTGGGCTGCAGCAGGTCGCGCATCACCATTTCGATCTTGGCCACGGCCTGCATGCACAGGCTGCGCTCATGCGGGGGCAGGTCGGTGAACTCGGCCACGTGGCGGTTCCAAATCAGGCGGTAAAACGCTGGGAAACCAGGCTCATCGGCCCGAATGACGCGAAAAAGCTCGCCTTGAAACACCAGGCGCCCGCCATCGCTGCGGCACAGCACGCAGTCGGCGGGGGCATCTGTTGGCAGGGTGTTCACTGTGTTGGCGCGACCTGGGGTTTAAACCAACACGCGCTCAATGCCGCCTTGGTTGGCGCGTTGCACGTAGCTGGGCAACCAGTCTTCACCCAGAATTTGGCGGGCCATCTCCACCACGATGTAGTCGGCCTCGAGCAAACCGTTTTGCAGGTCATTGCCGTAGCGGCTCAGTCCCTGCAAGCAGCTCGGGCAGCTGGTGAGGATCTTCACGTTGTCTTGCGCGGGCAAGTTGGCCGCCGTGCTCATGGCGCGCAAATCAGCCTCGCCTTTGCGCAGCTCTTCTTCTTTGCGAAAGCGTATTTGCGTGGACACGTCAGGACGCGTGACACCCAAAGTGCCCGACTCGCCGCAGCAGCGATCGCTCTTGAGCACCTGGTCGCCCACCAGTGCTTTGACCGTTTTCATCGGGTCTTGCAGCTTCATGGGGCTATGGCAGGGGTCGTGGTAGAGGTAAGCACCCGGGTTGGCACCAGCAGCACCGCCCAGGGTGATGCCTTTTTCCAGCAAAAACTCGTGGATGTCGATGATGCGGCAGCCCGGGAAAATTTTCTCGAACTCATAGCCTTGCAACTGGTCGTAACAGGTGCCGCAACTCACCACCACGGTTTTGATGTCGAGGTAGTTCAAGGTGTTGGCCACGCGGTGGAACAGCACCCGGTTGTCGGTGATGATTTGCTCGGCCTTGTCGAACTGGCCCGAACCTTTTTGCGGGTAGCCGCAGCACAAATAACCCGGCGGCAACACGGTTTGCACACCGGCATGCCACAGCATGGCCTGGGTGGCCAAGCCCACTTGGCTGAACAAACGCTCTGAGCCGCAACCGGGAAAGTAAAACACCGCCTCAGTCTCGGCCGTGGTGGCCTGTGGGTTGCGGATGATGGGCACGTAGTTGCTGTCTTCAATGTCGAGCAGCGCACGCGCGGTTTTCTTGGGCAAACCCCCAGGCATCTTCTTGTTGATGAAGTGGATCACCTGCTCTTTGATGGGCGCTTTGCCCACGGTCGCTGGCGGTTTGGCGGTTTGCTTTTTGGCAAAGGCGCGAAGCACGTCGTTGGCCAACCGTTGCGCTTTGAAGCCCACGTCCACCATGGCCGAACGCATGGCCTTGATGGTTTGCGGGTTGGTGGCATTCAAAAAGAACATGGCCGCAGCATTGCCTGGGCGGAAAGACTTCTGGCCCATTTTGCGCAACAGGTTGCGCATGTTCATGGACACATCGCCAAAGTCGATCTTGACCGGGCAAGGGCTGGCGCATTTGTGGCACACCGTGCAGTGGTCGGCCACGTCTTCGAACTCTTCCCAGTGTTTGATGGAGATGCCGCGGCGGGTTTGTTCTTCGTACAAGAACGCTTCGACCAAGAGCGAGGTGGCCAAAATTTTGTTGCGTGGGCTGTAGAGCAAGTTGGCGCGCGGCACGTGGGTGGCGCACACGGGTTTGCACTTGCCGCAACGCAAGCAGTCTTTGACCGAATCGGCAATCGCGCCGATGTCGGACTGCTGCATGATGAGCGACTCGTGGCCCATCAGGCCAAAGCTGGGGGTGTAAGCGTTGGTTAAATCCGCCTGGATGAGGCCCCCACGCTCGGCACTGGCGCGTCCTCCCTGCCCACCTGGTGTTTCACCTTCGGGCGGCCGAGCAGTGAAACCTTCATTGGGTGAACGCAGCAACTTACCTTTGTTGAAGCGACCTTCGGGGTCGATGCGTTGCTTGTAATCGGCAAAGGGTTGGAGTTCGGCGTCGGTCAAAAACTCAAGTTTGGTGATGCCGATGCCGTGCTCGCCGGAGATCACGCCGTCCAGGCTGCGTGCCAACGCCATGATGCGTTTGACCGCACCGTGCGCGGCTTGCAGCATCTCGTAGTCATCGCTGTTGACCGGGATGTTGGTGTGCACATTGCCGTCGCCGGCGTGCATGTGCAGCGCCACCCACACGCGGCCCTTGAGCACGCGTTGGTGGATGTCGTTGCAGCCCTTCAAGATCGGCTCAAACGCCGAGCCCGTGAAGATGCCTTGCAAACCTGGGCGTATCTGGGTTTTCCAGCTCGCACGCAGGGTGTGGTCTTGCAGCTGAGGGAACAGCACTTCCACCTGGTCGAGCCAGGTCTGCCATTCGGTGCGCACCTCTTGCACCAGGGTGATGGCCTGGGTCACGCGGTCTTCGAGCAGGTCGGCCGAGGCAATGTCCACCGCGTCGTCTTGCTTGCCCAAGGGCAGGTTGCCCTGGGTGAAAAACGCCAGCAAGTCGTCGCACAGCTTGAGCTTGTTGCGCAGGCTGAGCTCGATGTTGATGCGCTCGATGCCGTCGGTGTACTCGGCCATGCGGGGCAGCGGGATCACCACGTCTTCGTTGATTTTGAAGGCGTTGGTGTGCTTGCTGATGGCAGCGGTGCGTTTGCGGTCCAGCCAGAATTTTTTGCGCGCATCGGCGCTGATGGCCACAAAGCCCTCGCCACTGCGCGAGTTGGCAATGCGCACCACCTCGCTGGTGACGCGGGCCACATCGTCGGCGTCATCACCCACGATGTCGCCAATCAACACCATCTTGGGCAGGCTCGACGAGGCCTTGGGGTCGGCGCCGCGCTTGGATTTGGTGGCGTAACCCACCGCTTTCAAATAGCGGTCGTCCAGGTGCTCCAGGCCGGCCAGCAGCACGCCGCTGCGCTTTTGCTCGGCAAACATGAAGTCTTTGATTTCCACGATGCTGGGCACCGCGTCTTTGGCATTGCCAAAAAACTCCAGGCACACCGTGCGGGTGTGCACCGGCATGCGGTGCACCACCCAGCGCGCGCTGGTGATCAGGCCGTCGCAGCCTTCTTTTTGTATGCCGGGCAAACCGCTCAAAAACTTGTCAGTCACGTCTTTACCCAAGCCTTCTTTGCGGAAAGACGGACCAGGAATGTCCAAGCGCTCGGTGCGAATGGGCGTTTTGCCGTCGGCTTGGTAATAGTGCAGCTCAAAGCTGGCCAGCTCAGCGTCGTGGATCTTGCCCAGGTTATGGTTGAGACGCACCACCTCGAGCCACTGCGCGTCTGGTGTGACCATGCGCCAGCTCGCCAGGTTGTCCAGCGCGGTGCCCCACAGCACGGCTTTTTTACCGCCGGCGTTCATGGCGATGTTGCCGCCCACGCACGAAGCCTCGGCACTGGTGGGGTCCACCGCAAACACATGGCCGCCGCGCTCGGCCGCATCGGCCACGCGCTGCGTGACCACGCCCGCTTCGCTCCAGATGGTGGCCACTGGCTTGTCCAAGCCAGGCAAGCTGACAAGCTCCACCTCGGTCATGGCTTCGAGCTTTTCGGTGTTGATGACCGCGCTCTTCCAGGTCAGCGGCACAGCGCCGCCGGTGTAGCCTGTGCCACCCCCACGCGGGATGATGGTCAGCCCCAGCTCAATGCAGCCCTTGACCAGCCCAGCCATTTCGGCCTCGGAGTCGGGCGTGAGCACCACAAAGGGGTATTCCACGCGCCAGTCGGTGGCATCCGTCACATGGGCCACGCGGCTCAAGCCGTCGAATTTGATGTTGTCTTTGGCCGTTAACCGCCCCAGGGTCTTGGCGGTTTTGCGCCGCAACTGGCCCATGGCCTTGAAGCTTTCGTCAAACGAGGCCACAGCCTTGCTGGCCGCTTGCAGCAGCTCGCCCACCCAGACATCGCGCTCGGCGTCTGCTTGGGGGGTGCGACGTTTTTCAACTTCGCTCAGGCGGTGGCGCAAAGCCTCCACCAACATGTCGCGACGCGCGGGGTTGTCGAGCAGATCGTCTTGCAAATAAGGGTTGCGCTGCACCACCCAAATGTCACCCAGCACCTCGTAGAGCATGCGGGCCGAACGCCCGGTACGTCGCTCACCGCGCAACTGGTTGAGCAGGTTCCAAGAGGGTTCCCCAAGCAGGCGAATGACGATTTCGCGGTCGGAAAAAGACGTGTAGTTGTAAGGAATCTCGCGGATGCGTTCGTTCGCATGGCCCGCATCGGGGCTTTTCACCAAGAGATCAAACGGGATAGGAGCGTTCATGAGAAGACCTGAAAGTCAGCCTTCAGGGGATACGCGGCTGAGGCAAGATTTTACTGCAGCGCAGCATTCACGTGAACTGTTTGCGGGTTAGCCAACCGACCGCTCAGGCCCGACGCAGTCTGTGAACCCACGTGGCCTGCGACAAACCCATGGCAAGCACCATGCCAGCGTAAGTCCACATCTTGCCATCTTGACCCCAAAACAACAGCCCGGCCACGAGGGAAATCAAGCCCACGGCAAAAATAATCAGGGCTTGAAGCCAAAAACGGTAGGCAGAACGGGGTTTTTGCACCAGAATAGGTGTCAACATAACTAGACACACCGTTGTCAACCCAGCTGGAAAAGCCAGATTTAACAGGTGAATCCAAAGGGCGGCAGCTGACATTGCCCCACAATTTTATAATCTGACCATGGCAGTTTGGGCATTAGGCATCAACCACAACACGGCTCCCGTCGATTTACGCGGCCGGTTCGCTTTTGCCATTGACAAAATTGGCCCCACCCTGCACGGCTTGCGCAGCACGTTCAGCAGCTCGCCCGAAGCAGCCATCATCTCCACTTGCAACCGCACCGAGATTTACTGCGCCTCCGAGCAGCTCGACATCCAGCCCACCCTGCACTGGCTGGCGCAAAGCGGTGGTGTGGCCCTGCCCGAGCTCACAACCCACGCTTACACGCTGCAAGACGCCCAAGTGGCGCGTCACGCCTTCCGTGTGGCCAGTGGTTTGGACAGCATGGTGCTGGGCGAGGCGCAGATTCTGGGCCAAATGAAAGACGCGGTGCGTGCCGCCGAAGAAGCTGGCGCCCTGGGCTCGACCCTCAACCAGTTGTTTCAGCGTTCGTTTGCTGTGGCCAAAGAGGTGCGCACGGCCACAGAAATTGGCGCGCACTCCATCAGCATGGCAGCCGCTTCGGTCAGGCTGGCCAGCCAGCTGTTTGAAGACCTGCAAAAAATACGCATCTTGTTTGTGGGCGCTGGCGAAATGATTGAGCTGGCCGCCACCCACTTTGCTGCCAAAAACCCAGTGGGCATGGCCATTGCCAACCGCTCCTTGGACCGCGGCGAAAAGCTGGCTTCTCGGTTTGGCGCCCAAGTCATGCGCTTGGCCGACCTGCCCGAGCGTTTGCATGAATTTGACGCTGTCATCAGCTGCACCGCCAGCACCCTGCCGCTGATTGGCCTGGGCGCGGTGGAACGCGCGCTCAAGCGGCGCCGGCACCGCCCCATGTTCATGGTGGATCTGGCCGTGCCGCGTGACATTGAGCCAGAAGTTCAGGCGCTCTCCGACGTTTACCTCTACACCGTGGACGACTTGGCCGCGGTGGTGCAAACCGGCCAAGCCAACCGCCAGGCGGCTGTGGCCCAAGCCGAGGTCATCATTGACGCGGGCGTGCAAAGCTTCTTGCACTGGATGGACCAGCGCGCCAATGTGCCTTTGATCAAACAACTGCACGCCCAGGCCGAAGACTGGCGCTCGGCAGAAATCGCCCGAGCCCGCAAGCTGCTGGCCAAAGGCGAGTCGGTCGACGCCGTGCTCGAGGCCTTGAGCCGCGGTTTGACGCAAAAAATGCTGCACGGCGCCATGGCCGAACTCCAAGCCGGTGACCAGCAAGCCCGCGCCCAGGCCTCCGAGGCCATCCAGCACTTCTTTTTACGCAAAGAACGTTAGCAGCGCTCTTATTTTGATAGCGCAACAGGCCCACAGAGCCTGGCCCAGGGGCAAAAAAAAGCCCTGCTCCGGCTAACTTCAGCCCACTTCCTTCATCCGCCAGACATGAAACCCTTTTTGCGACAGCAACTCGACAAATACGCTTTGCGCCTGCAAGAGCTGGAGTTCTTGCTCTCGCGTGAGGACATCATGGCCGACATGACGCAGTTTTTGGCCCTCTCGCGCGAGCACGCCGAAGTCACGCAAGTTGCCGGGCGCTACGCACGCTTTTTAGACACCGAGCGCAACGCGCACAACGCGCAAGACATGCTGCTCGACCCCGACATGCGCGAGATGGCGCAAGAAGAGCTGGCCTCCTGCCAGGCTGAGCTCCTCAAGCTGGAAGACGAGTTGCAGCGCTTGCTGCTGCCCAAAGACCCGGACGACGCGCGCAACGCGTTTGTGGAAATACGCGCGGGCACCGGCGGCGACGAATCGGCCTTGTTTGCGGGTGATTTGTTGCGCATGTACACCCGCTATGCCGAGCGGCGCGGCTGGCGCACCGAGCTGGTGAGCGAGGCCCAAGGTGAGCTGGGCGGCTACAAAGAAGTGGTGCTGCGCATGGAGGGCGAGCGGGTGTACGGCGACCTCAAGTTCGAGTCGGGCGGCCACCGGGTGCAACGCGTGCCCGCCACCGAAACCCAGGGCCGCATCCACACCAGCGCCTGCACGGTGGCGGTGATGCCTGAGCCCGATGAGGCCGAAGCCATCAAGCTCAACCCGGCGGACTTGCGCATCGACACCTTCCGCGCCAGTGGCGCGGGGGGGCAGCACATCAACAAAACCGACTCGGCTGTGCGGGTGGTGCACCTGCCCACCGGCATCGTGGCCGAGTGCCAAGACGGGCGCAGCCAGCACAGCAACAAAGCCAAGGCCTTGCAAGTGCTGCAAGCACGCATTCAAGAAAAAGAGCGCAGCGAACGCGCGGCCAAAGAAGCTGCCCTGCGCAAAGGCCTGGTGGGCAGCGGCGACCGCAGCGACCGCATCCGCACCTACAACTTCCCGCAGGGGCGCATGACCGACCACCGCATCAACCTCACGCTCTACAAACTGAGCTTCATCATGGAGGGCGACCTCGACGAGGTGGTGGGCGCGCTGCGCAGCGCTCAAGAAGCTGAGCAACTGGCCGAACTCGAAGTAGGTCAGTAAGCCCAACACCCCATGATTCTTGAATACACCCTGCAACAAGCCGTGGCGCAAGGCCTGGCGCGTCTTGATGCGCAAATGCTCATGCTGTTTGCGCTGGAGCACTCCGTCCACGACCGGGCCTGGTTGGCCATGCACAGCGGCGACTTGCTCACTGCGCAGGAGGTGAGCCGTTTTCAGGCTCTGGTGACGCGACGCCTGAACCAGGAGCCTGTGGCCTACATCACCGGCGAAAAAGAGTTTTTTGGCCTGAACCTGCGGGTGGATGTGCGCGTGCTCGACCCCCGCCCGGACACCGAAATTCTGGTGGAATGGGCGCTTCAAACCATCACCCCAGCGCAAGCGGCTCAAGTGGTTGACCTGGGCACAGGCAGCGGGGCCATTGCCTTGGCCTTGAAAAAACACCGGCCGCTGGCCCATGTCAGCGCCATCGACATGAGCCCAGAATCGCTGGATGTGGCCCGCACCAACGCGCAGCGCCTGGGCCTGGAGGTCACGTTTCGCCACGGCCATTGGCTGGCCGGTGTAAACCAACGCTTTGACCTGATGGTGGCCAACCCGCCCTACATTGCTGCGGGCGACCCGCACCTGAGCCACCTGCACCACGAGCCCCTGCACGCGCTGGTCTCGGGGCTGGACGGCTTGCACGACCTGCGCCAAATCATCGAACAAGCCAGCTCCCGGCTGTCGCCTGGCGGCTGGTTGCTGTTGGAACACGGCCACGACCAGGCCCCTGCGGTGTGCGTTTTGCTGCAAAAAGCAGGCTTTGTGCAGGTACAAAGCCGCCCTGATCTTGCTGGCATTGCACGCTGCAGCGGCGGGCAATGGCCCAAATTGCCATAATCACGCACAGCATATTTCTAAGGACATTGCCATGGACGCACAACAACGCATCGACGAACTCGTCAAAACCAACGACATCCTTCTGTTCATGAAGGGCAACGCCAGCTTCCCCATGTGCGGTTTTTCGGGTCGTGCCATTCAGGTGCTCAAAGCCTGCGGCGTGGACACCAAAAACGTCAAAACCGTCAACGTGCTGGACGACCAAGACATTCGTCAGGGCATCAAGGAATACAGCAACTGGCCCACCATCCCCCAGCTTTATGTCAAGGGCGAGTTCATTGGTGGCTCGGACATCATGATGGAAATGTTCGAGTCCGGCGAGCTCAAGCAAGTGCTGGGCACCGGCGAGTAAGACCGCTGTTTCAGTCTCGGTGCTGCCAGCGGCGCTGCGCCGCCAGCACAGCCCGCGGGTACTCGGCCTTGCCACGCGAGCCGTTGTAGCGCCCCAGGGCCATGAACACATCGCCCCGCTCGCGCTCCAGGTAGTGCCGCAAAATCACACAGCCAAAGCGCAGATTGGTCTGCAGGTGAAAGAGCTTGCTGTGGTCGGCGTCTCCCAAGAGCCGCACCCAAAAGGGCATGACCTGCATGTACCCCCGAGCCCCTGCGCTTGACACCGCAAATTTGCGGAAATTGCTCTCCACCTGAACCAGCCCCAGCACCAGCGACGGCTCCAGGCCCGCACGTTTGCTCTCGTACCACAGGGTGGTGAGGAACTCGAGGCGCACCTGCGCATCGGGTTTTTGGCGCTGCAAGCGTTCGCCCATGGCGTTGAGCCAAGCCTCAAACTGCTGTTGCGCCTGGGCCGAGGCAAACTCTGGGGTGGGCGGCTCGTCGTTGTTCACGGCCGCACTCAGGGCTGAGCGCACGGCGTCGGCCAGGGGTTCTTCCAGCTGGCGCCCAGCTTGGGCTTGCTCCGAAAATGAGAGCAGCCCAAGCCCGCTCAGCATGGGCCAGAGGCTTAAAACACCAGTCAACTCACGACGCTTCATGGCCTTGCGGGTGCTTGAACAGCCACTTTCAGCGCCAGCCGCTTTCTCACGCCAACCCGCTGGGCATTACGCTTTGAGGCGGCCCAGCACAAATGCCAAGGCCTCGCCTTGCGGCACCCGGGTGGCTGCAGCGTCGCGGCGGTGCTGGTACTCCAGCTGGCCTTCTTTGAGCGCGCGGTCACCAATGGTCACGCGGTGCGGCACACCAATGAGCTCCCAATCGGCAAACATGGCGCCGGGGCGCTCGCCGCGGTCGTCCAAGATCACGTCCACGCCTGCTGCCAACAGGTCGGCGTAAAGCTGCTCACCTGCGGCCTTGACCTCAGGGCTGCGCTCTGGGCTGACCATGCACACCACCACGGTGAAAGGCGCGATGGCGTCGGGCCAGATGATGCC